>JAISWY010000402.1 GCA_031270925.1 Candidatus Symbiothrix sp. | reverse complement strand
ATTCAATTATTCAAATGAAACATTCGATTGGTTTGGCGGATTCCAAAACAGGCATAATGCTCGTTGTTGTCGATATGTAATTGTTTTACAATTATATTATTTTGCCGAATAAGAGGTATTTCGTCCGTTGCCATTATGCCCGAATAGTTTTGTATCAGTGTTAAAATTGACTTTTTTCGCAGTAAAATGTGGTGCAGCCGGTGTTTATGAAAAAAAATTAGGATATTTCATTAAAAAATTCTATATTTGCGCCGCTTATTGCTAATAGAGCATTATATACTTCATAAATTTAATATCGTATGCACTCAAACTCTTCGAGAAGACAATTTCTCAAAACAGGCGCAAGCGCAGCTCTTGGACTTATCGTTGCGCCAACCATCGTACCCAATTTTGTAATGGGTAAAAGTGCGGGCGGCAGCCACATCGCCCCAAGTGATAAACTGAATATCGCGGCAATCGGTGTCGGCGGAATGGGACACAGCGACCTGAACGCCGTAAAAGCCACCGAAAACATCGTTGCGCTTTGCGACGTCGATTGGGCGTATGCCAAAGCTTGCTTCGACGAATATCCGAATGCTAAAAAGTATTGGGACTGGCGTAAAATGTTCGACGAAATGAACAAAGACATCGACGCGGTCATCATCGCTACGGCCGACCACACCCACGCCATCATCGCCGCTACCGCCATGACATTGGGCAAACATGTTTATCTGCAAAAACCGCTCACTCACACGGTTTACGAATCGCGCTTGCTGACCAAACTGGCCGCTAAAAACAAACTTGCCACTCAAATGGGTAATCAAGGCGCATCGGGCGAAGGCGTTCGTCAAACCTGTGATTGGATTTGGAACGGCGAAATCGGCGATGTTACGCGAGTTGATACCTTTACCGACCGCCCAATTTGGCCGCAAGGCTTGAACGCCCCGAAAAACGGACAATGGGTACCCGACACATTGAATTGGGATTTATTTACAGGCCCCGCCGGATTGATTCCCTACAACGAAATTTATCATCCGTGGAACTGGCGCGGCTGGTGGCGTTACGGAACCGGAGCTTTGGGCGATATGGCTTGCCACATCATGCACCCCATTTTCAAAGCATTGCAACTCGGCTATCCGACGAAAGTACAAGGCAGCTCTACTTTGCTATTGACCGATTGTGCGCCGACCGCCCAAATGGTTCGCTACACTTTCCCCGAACGCAAAGTGCCGAATGTGAAGAAGATAAAATTCCCCGAAGTGCAAATCACTTGGTCGGACGGCGGTATCAAACCGATGATGCCCAAAGGATGGCCTGCTGGAAAAGATATGGACAACCAAGGTGGCGCCGCCATTTTCTACGGCACAAAAGACACCCTGATTTGTGGTTGTTACGGTAGAGAACCGTGGTTGCTTTCGGGAAGAACACCGGTTGTTCCGAAAACACAACGCGAAGTTACGGTCAGCCACGAAATGGATTGGGTACGCGCTTGTAAACTGAATGCCGACGATCGTTTGAAACCCGAAAACAAGACCACTTCCGATTTCAGCGAAGCTGGCCCGTTCAACGAAATGGTGGTTATGGGCGTTCTCGGAGTTCGTCTGCAAGGCCTGCACAAGGAATTGGAATGGAACGGCGAAAAAATGGAATTTACCAATATCAACGATTCGGATAAATTCAAAATTACAAAATCCGACAATTTCAGCATTCATAACGGACACCCCACTTTCAATCGCGACGAAGAAGATATTCACGCCAAATCGTTTGCCGCTGAATTGATTAAGCATAATTATCGGTCGGGATGGACGTTGCCGGAAATGCCGAAATAATTGAGAATTAAACATTGAAAATTAATTAATAAAATTTACAGAAAAAATGAGAAAATTAGCTTATGTAGCATTAATTGCAGTTCCGGGACTGATGGTAGCTTGCAACTGCGGAAAATCAAGTTTTGTATTTACCACATCGGGCGAAAAAACCGAAACAGAAGTGAAAGTGAATGATTCGCTCTCCTACTCTTTGGTCAATTATCCGCAAATTGATAATTTCGACCAAGCGCCCATTGATAAAGATGGTTATGTTTCCATTTTCGACGGAACAACCTTCAACGGATGGCGCGGTTATTTGAAAGACAGCGTTCCTTCGCGCTGGACAATCGAAGATGGAGCCATTAAATTCATCGGTTCGGGCGGCGGCGAAGCGCAAACCCTCGAAGGCGGCGACATCATTTTTGCCAAAAAATTCAAGAATTTTGAACTTTCGTTTGAATGGAAAGTTGCCAAAGGCTCCAATTCCGGTATTTTCGTACTGGCGCAAGAAGTAAAAGATCAACCGATTTACATTTCTTCACCCGAATATCAGATTTTGGATAATGTAAATCATCCTGATGCCATCGCTACTTCCAACGGCAACCGCCAATCGGCATCGCTGTATGACATGATCCCGGCCGAGCCGCAAAATTCCAAACCTTTTGGAGAATGGAATACCGGTAAAATCATCGTTTTCAAAGGTAGTGTTTTCCACTTCCAAAACGACGTAAAAGTAGCCGAATACCATTTGTGGACGCCGCAATGGACGGAATTGCTGCAAGCAAGCAAATTCAGCCAACAGGCGTGGCCGATCGCTTTTGAATTATTGAATAATCTGGGCGGCGAAAATCACGAAGGTTACATCGGCTTACAAGATCATGGCGACGACGTTTGGTACCGTAACATCAAAGTAAAAATTACGGACTAAAAGGAATAAGGAAAGTGCTAAAAATTGGAATTATCGGCTTTGGGCGTATGGGGCGTATGTTTGTTAAGGAAATTTTGAAAAATCCGCTATGGCAATTGGCTTACATTTGCGACTGCAATCAGAACAGCCGGCAAGCAGCAGCCCTCATCGCACCCGAAGCTGTGATTACAGACAACGAAGACGATATATTTGCAGATACAAGCGTGAATGCGGTGGGGCTTTTCGCCTTGGCGGATTCACGCTTCTCTCAAATAAACAAAGCGTTGAAATCGGGAAAACATATTATGGCGGAAAAACCGGTTGCTTCCGACACGAGAACCGAATGGGCGATTGCCGATGCGGTGGAACGGTCGGATCTGATTGTTACCGTCAATCTCTTTAACCGCAATGCGTGGTATCACAAAGACATTATCGACTTTATCCGCTCCGGCGAAATCGGCGAGTTAGCGATTGTGCGCATCGCCCATCAAACGCCCGGACATATGCCGCAGGAAGGCCACGACCCCGAAGGCCCCGCTTTTCACGATTGCGGAATGCACTATGTCGATGTCGCCCGCTGGTATGCCAATAGTGAATATGCAAGCTATCACGCACAGGGCGTTCGTATGTGGAGCTACGATATTCCGTGGTGGATACAGGCGCACGGAACGTTCCAAAACGGTGTGGTATTCGACATCACACAAGGCTTTGTGTATGGACATTTGGCGCAAGTCCAAACGCATAACTGCTATGTTGATGTGATTGGTACAAAAGGCATTGCGCGGATGACTCACGATTTCAAGAATGCAACCGTCGAACTGCACGGCGTAACGCAAACCATCATCAAAACAGACGCTTTCAAAGATAAAAAAGCGGATGTGATGGTCGATTTGTTCGGCCGTTCGATTCTGGAAGGAAAAAATTTGGGATTGCCGACCGTGCGCGACAGCGTCATCGCTTCCGATATGGCATGGAAAATGCTACACGACGCCGAAAAAAACGGTTTGCCCTGCATCGGAAAACCTGAAGAAATGGAAGAAATTCTTGCTCGGCGGCGCACGATGACCAATGGTTACGGATTGCCCGCAAAAAACAATGTCAATAAATAAATATAGAATTAAAAAAAACAGAAAATGAAAAGAGTGATTTTTAGCGTTTTGGTCGGCCTTGCGCTGACCATCTCCAGTTACGCAAAACAACAACTGCCTGAAAAAGATATAGCATTGCAACTTTATTCCTTGCGCGATGATTTCGGAAAAGATTTTGCCGCCTCCATCAAAGCCGTAAGCGAAGCCGGTTACACCGCAGTAGAAGCCGCCAATTACAACGATGGCAAATTCTATGGAAAAACGCCGGAAGCATTTAAAGCAGCAGTGGAAGCCGTCGGCCTAAAAGTGCTTTCTTCGCACACCGGCCGGGAATTGAATAAGGAAGAATTGGCAAATAAAGATTTTTCAAAAGCATTGAAATGGTGGGACACAGCCATTGACTCCCATCTTGCCGCCGGTATGAAATACATCGTAACTCCTTGGATGCCGGTGCCTTCCACGCTCGCCGACTTGCAAATCTATTGCGATTATTACAACGCTATCGGTCAAAAATGCAAAGAAAAAGGCATCCTATACGGCTACCACAATCACGCTCACGAATTTACGGAAATCGAAGGCAAAATGATGTACGATTATATGCTCGAACACACCAATCCCGAATTTGTATTTTTCCAGATGGATGTGTATTGGACTATTATCGGCAAACAAAGTCCGGTTGAATATTTTGAAAAATACCCCGGACGCTTCAAATTGCTGCACATCAAAGACAAAAAAGAACTCGGACAAAGCGGAATGGTCGGCTTTGACGCTATTTTCAATCATACCGACGTCGCCGGCGTGCAATTTTTAGTTGTCGAAGTGGAACAATACAACTATCCGCCCGCAGAAAGCGTAAAACGCAGTTTAGATTATTTGCGTGCCTGCCCTTTGGTTAAGGTACATTATTGAGAAAATCAAAATACAATTTTTTTTGGCTAAATCTTTTTTTGAGGTGCTATTGACTTTTCAAGGCAGCTAAATTAAAATCAGATGTCTCCACGCGGTCGCTACGCTCCCTTGGTCGACATGACGGGACGGTCAAAGGAAAAAGGGAGGGAACAGGCTGTTCCCTCATCACTCTCCATGGAAGCGCGTCATGTCGAGCGGAGCGAAGCGAAGTCGAGACATCTGATTTTCCTTGTGTTTAGCAGAGGCGACATACCGCTGGTCTGTCGCTTCTACGTAACACAGGGGTTTGCAGGTGACTCCTGCAATGCTATCTCTTTTGATTAATCGTTTCTCCGCAACACATATTTCTTGAAATAATGCTTTATCGTTTTGGTACATCCCTCTTTCCGGAAATGTTTCCATATCCATAAAAAATTAGAAATGAATGATTTAGGGTAAACCACAGTAAGCATATAAAACCAGAAAGAAAAGAAACCGTCTCCAAAACGTTTGAAATACGCCCAACGCTGCAAGCTGTATTTCCGATCGGCTTCACTGTTCCATGTTCCTGCAAAATGATGCACAGTATAGGTGTTCGGTGTGATTTTAACTAAGCCGGTATGAAAACTTTTAGCCGTAAACACATCCGGCATATAAAATTGATGAGGAATATCCGCAAAATTTTCTTGCCAGATAGTGTACATCACGTGAGGCAACACTAAGGAATTTTCAAACGGGCGGTTGTGGTATTCCAAAACTTTTTTGATAAATGGATGCCCTTTTTCGGCGCCAAAGCAACCCGCTTCCATCCAATTGGAATACCTACTTTCAATACCCATCATCAAATCGGTATTCAACATGCTTACTTCAAACGGCTTTATTACCTCAATATCCATATCAAGATAAATTCCTCCATAATTATAAATTGCATATAACCGTATATAATCGGCCGCAAAAGCATATTTTTTTGCTTCAAATGCCTGTTTTACCCAACTTGAACTGTTTATATCGAACCGGTCAAAGTTCCACAATATAAATTCGTATCCATCCAATTTTTTCCATGAAGCCATACATTGGCATAATTTATCCGGTATCGGGTCGTTCGATAACCAACAATAATGTATTCTTTTCGGAATCATATTATATCTTTTATTCACTGCCTTTAAATTCGGCTGCAAAAATACATGAAAATCTTACGATTCCAAGCGTATGCAATGAAAATAGTTTTATAAATAAATATATAAATATTATTCCTTTCTCAAAATATCTTATTAATAATTAATATTGTTAAAAAAATTACTGCCTTGCCGGATAATTAGTGTCTGTCTATAAAGTTTTCATTCAATTATACGGTATAACCCGCAACTCATAATCATCCGGCGAAGCCAAGGCCGAATCAAATTCGATAATCACTTCGGTAGATTCGCCGCCAAACAGCGTAAAATAATCCTGATTCATGACAAACGGAAGAATGCGTTCCCCATCCGATTTGCGAAAGGCTTGTATATGAATCGCAAAAGCCGTAGATGCGCCTGTATTCCGAACGCCAGCTTGAATTTTACTCCGGTTATTTTCCAATTTTACATATTCGGAAGATACGGCTAATTGGGCTGTTGGTAACGAGTTAAGACTACGATAATCGCCCGATCGCAAGGAACGCCAATAGAAGTTATCCGACAACACATTACCCGCTTCATCCGATAGTTCCAAGCGGATAAAATGCACCGGCGTTAAATCCGATTTCGGTATTTTTTTACCGTATAATTCTATTTCGTAAAGCGAATAACCCCAGTATGTGGCGCGTTTCAATCCCAACATTTTCAGGTAACGCGTGCGAACCGGCTTGATTTTGATTTCCTCAATACCGCCTTTGGAATGTGGATTGGAATAAACGGTTTTCCAATTTTGCGCATCATCGGAAATTTGCAACAAATACGATTCGGCATGGGCGGCTTCCCAATTCAGAACGATGACGCCGATTTCCTTTGGTTCGCCCAAATCCAAATAAAGCCATTCGTCGTCGGTGTAATTACTTGCCCAACGAGAGCCGTCCAAACCGTCGGCGACAGACGAAGCAGGCCCAGCATCCGTGGAAACCGACGACGCAAATACTTGGGCATTATCCGTTAAATTTTGGGTTTTAAATTTCAATTGGAAAGCGTCGGTAGCGGTATTAGCGGCGACATTCAGCGTTTTTTCCATCCGATAATTGGGTAATTCTGCGCCTGCAAGGGTATATACGCGAGCTGTCGCGTTCAGATTCGGATAATTTTCCAAAGTGGTATTAATCGCTTTGACCGAATTATCGGCGTAACTCCATTGAATATGAAGCGGCTCGCAAGCTTTCTTCACACCCCAATACGCGCCGGTCAAATCGTAATAATAATCGTAAGTTTGCCAGACAAACGACGGGTAGGCCGATTGACTCATCCAAGTCATAATACCGGTGGCGTCGTTCCAAATATGATGCAGCCATCCTTCGTACATCGCTTTATTCGATTCGTAATTAAGCAGTTGCGCTTTACGGCAGAAATCTTCAATACCTTTGGCTTTTCCGTAATTCAATTCGATGGTCGAAAAATATTTTTCAGGGCCGGCATTGGCTGCCAATTGTCCGAAAAAATGCTTGTTCCATATTTCGTTTTTGGTAAAATCTGCTGGCCACCAATCTTTTTCCGGCATGAATTTTTTGAAACTTTCAAAGGATGTAAACACGGCTGTACCGATTTCGGAACGGAAACCCCAATCGCCCTGCTTGTGCTTTCCGAAACCTTGGGGACTTTTAGAGAAATACCAGTTCGGATGAAAATTCGTCCAAGGGCCGCTGCCCGAAAGTCCATCGCTATTGGAATTGGCTTGATAATGACGGTCACCCCCATCGAAAGTTTTCACATTTTCGGTCAGCCAAGCGTTCAATGGCGGCAAGGGATAACCTTCGTTGTCGCCGCACCAAACGGCAATACTGGGATGGTTGCGTAAACGCTTGATTTTTTCGACGGCGTTTTGATTGAACGCAAAGACATCGTCGGGAAGATTGGCGTGTGAATTTAACCAGAAATCGTCCCAAACCATGATACCGTATTTATCGCAGGCAGCATAAAATTCTTCATCGGTAACGGAACCTATCCAATTGCGTATCATGTTGTAATTCATTTCTTTATGAAGCCGTACTTTCCAATCGTATTCTTCGCCGCGGCAACGCAACAGGTATTCGCTCATGCCCCAGTTTCCGCCTTTTACGAAAATGGCTTGTCCATTGATTTTGATGCGGAAAATGCTGTCCGCATATTCGTAGGAATATTCTTTGATTCCGAATGTGATTGATTTCGAATCGGTTTGTTTTCCGTCGATAATTACTTGTAAATCGCAAGTATAAAGATTCGGATCTCCATAGCCGTTGGGCCACCATAATTGCGGATTTTTTACACTGATTGTTGTCGAAGCGGCGTGTCCAATTTGAATGCTGCGTTGTTTGCCGGCCGGAAGTTTGAACGCTTGCTTAAATTTAACATTTCCCGGATAGATAGCTCCTTGAATATAGCCTTGTTGCTCTTTTTCCGAATCGCTATTTTTCAATTCTACTTCCACTTTGATTTGCGCTTCATCGGCGGAAACAAGCGAGCTGCGAATCCACGGATCGACCAACGACACGACGCCGGTTACACTCAAATACACATCGTCGGTAATGCCGCTCAACAAGCCGGGCGTGTAGGGCATCCAATCCCATCCGGCAGCGGAAATATAAGTCGGACTTGCATAATTCGGTATCGGATTTCCGGGAAAATGTACCAACACTTTCAATTCGTTTTTCCCGGCAGGATTGACCAAAGAGGTAATATCGAATTTTCCGCGGTGCATAAATCCATCGAGTAATCCCAAACGGGCGCCGTTTAAATAGATTTCGCCTTTCCGGTTGATGCCTTCGAAATGCAACCATAATACTTCATTTTCATTCAATGCAGGCGCCTCGAATTGAGTTTGATACCAAAAATTGCGATCGTATTTCGCATTATCGACTTGATGAATATTATCGCCGAAATTGGGATCTTTTTCCAATCCGGCCTCCACGTATGATACGAAAACGGTTGCAGGAACACGAGCATTGATCCATTGCGAATTTTCGACGTCGGGACGCACTTGCCACACATTTTCCGAACTGTTCAGGGAAATAATTTTTTCTGCCTGAGTGTTAGCGATTAACATCAGGCAGAAAAATAACAAACTGGTTTTCAACTTCATTTTTTAATGAATTTATGCAATTGGGTACCCGATTGCGTTTCGACTTGCAAGAGGTAAACGCCCGGAACATAGTTACTTACTGCAATATTGGTTTCACCGGAGGTGCTTTGTCCGCTTTGCAGACAAGCTCCTATGAGATTCGATAATTTCCATCGGAACGGGCTTTCCGTTGCACTCGATATTTTCAATACATCGGTGGCCGGATTGGGATAAACACTTAGCATTTCGTCGATTTCCTTCGTATGAATAGCCGTGGGATCGGGATTCGGCACATTCCAAAGCAAGTGCCAATCGAATATCCTGACGAAAAACGGAGTGTATAAATCGGCGCTTCCTTCGGCATTGAAATTATCTGCAAAATCCACAGGATTAGGGTTGTAGGAAAAACACAATTCTCCTTTTTTCGACATTTGCACATGCAGGAAAGTATTGTAAGTAACCGCCGGTTCGTTCGGTTTGTCTTTAGGCGTAATGGCGCCAGTAACATAAATCATTTTCCGTTTGCTGTTTGTGAACGGCCCCCAAGGGGTATCGCCTTGCCACATCCATACTTGCGGGCCAAGTGCTTCTTGTCCGATTAAATAATACTTATCCAAGTATTTGAACATATTCGGTTGTCCGATCCAACCGTTACTGATTTTGGATGCAGTCATTCGGGATTTAATATAATCGATTTCCTCTTCGGTTTCGCCCGGCACCCAGCTCCATTGGTTGTCGGTTCCTTTGATATAATATGTCCATTTACTTTTCAAATCGCGAGTTTCGGTTCGAGCTACTACCGGATAAAAATCATGATTACCATAGAGATAGGTATGGCCGTCTTCATCTTCAAAGATTCCGGAACCGTAATTGGTTGTATAAGGCTGGAAATATCGTTCGTATTTAACTAATTTCATGTAGCCTTCGTCTCCTAATTGTCCTTCCAAAGTATATTCGGTATAGGCGGTTTCCGAACGAACCATCCCTTCACTTATCTGTCCCCAAAGCAGTTGCAATGTATCGCCTGTTTCGCCGTGATAAACCGTTGCATCGCCCGGCCAATAGATCATATCACTATCTACTTCGCCCACATTAATTTGCTCCAGTGTCTTTTCGCCTTCGGGATGGCGCAACCACGTTTTTCCTTTGTAATATGTGCTCATATAGCTATACTTGGTTTGAACCAGTTCGTTTAAACAAACAAAGCCGTCGAACGATTCATCGGTTTGAATAAACGCACCGTTGCGTGGTAAGTTGCTTTTTCCGCCATTGCGGACACGATTGGGTTCCAAAGCGCCGAAGAAACTGTCGGCAAACGACCAAAAGACATTGCCGTCGGGAAGTAAGGTAGAATAGATGCCGTCGCCTCCGTTCCAACCCAAGGAACGCCGATAGAACGAATTGTAAGTCAAATCTTTATAAACGGAAACCTTATTATCCCACTTATTGTTCGAGAGGTTGGGATAATGCGATCCGTCGTTCGGGACAAATTCCAATTCGATACCCGGAACAGTATGATTTTGCGCATTGCCGGCAAAAAACAACAAGCCGGCCATCAATAACAGAAAAAAAGTTTTTTTGTTCATAACGTATTATTTATTAATGAATTAATATAATCTAAAAGTTTTTTATTACAAATCACATGCTGCAATAAACTCTTGTCTTACTTCTCTATGACGAAGGAGCGGGCAAAAACCACCAAAAGAATTTTAGTCGCGTGTTAAAAATCAAAAAATTGTAGTAACTTTGCCGCAAAACATAGTTATGTCGATAATAAAAAACATACTAAAACAACGTATTCTCATTCTCGACGGCGGAATGGGTAGCATGATACAGCGTTTCAACTTGCAGGAAGAAGATTATCGGGGAACGCAATTCGCTCATCTTCCCGGAACGATGAAAGGCAACGGCGATGCGCTTAACATCACGCGTCCCGATGTGATTCAATCGATTCACGAGCAATATTTGCTGGCCGGCGCCGACATTATCGAAACCAATACGCTCAACTCCACCACAATTTCGATGGCCGATTACGGCATGGAACAATATGTGCGCGAAATCAATCGGGCAGCCGCTCAATTGGCGAAAGAAATTTGCGATAAATATACGAAACTAAATCCCGATAAACCGCGATTCGTAGCCGGTTCGATCGGGCCGACCAATAAAACGGCGTCGCTTTCGCCCGATGTTTCCAATCCCGCTTTCCGTGGCGTAACTTTCGACGAATTGCGCACGGCTTACCGTGAACAAATAGATGCACTTTTCGATGGCGGCGTGGACGCTATTTTGATTGAAACTTCTTTCGATACTTTGAACGTAAAAGCGGCTCTCATGGCTGCCGAAGATGTTTTCGCTCAAAAAGGAAAATCCTTGCCCTTGATGGTGTCGTTCACATTGGCGGGTAAAAACGGGCGCATCCTTTCGGGGCAGACTTTGGAAGCTGCTTTCGTTTCCGTTTCGCATGCTAACTTGTTGAGTATCGGACTGAATTGCTCGTTCGGCGCCCGCGACATGAAACCGTTTTTGCAGGAATTGAAACGTATCGCGCCTTGTTACATCAGCGCCTATCCCAATGCCGGTTTGCCCAACAGTTTGGGACAATACGACGAAACGCCCGAAACGATGGCGCCGCAAATTCAAGAGTATCTCGACGAAGGTTTGGTCAATATCATCGGCGGCTGTTGCGGCACTACTCCCGACCATATTGCGATGATTGCTTCGCTGGTGGAACGTCATGGCGCAAGGGGATTGCGAGTCAAAGCCGCAATGACCGATAAAAATGAGCTGGTATTATCCGGTTTGGAAGTTCTCAACTCTCAACTCTCAACTCTCAACTCTCAACTCCTCATCATCGGTGAACGTTGCAATGTGGCCGGTTCCCGTAAATTCCTGCGATTGATCAAAGAAAAAAAATACGAAGAGGCGCTTGCAATCGCCCGTGGACAAGTCGATGAAGGTGCGCAAATTTTGGATGTCAATGTTGATGACGGCCTTTTGGACGGTATGCAAGAAATGACTACTTTTCTCAATTGGATGGCCTCCGAACCCGATGTAGCCCGTGTTCCCGTGATGGTCGATAGTTCGGATTGGAACATCATCGAGGCCGGTTTAAAATGCCTGCAAGGTAAATCCATTGTCAATTCCATCAGTTTGAAAAACGGAGAAGATGACTTTTTGCAAAAAGCGCGGAAAATCAAATCCTACGGCGCGGCGATCATCGCCATGGCTTTTGACGAACAAGGACAAGCCGATACTTACGAACGAAAAATCGAAGTCTGCGCACGAATGTTTCGCTTATTAACCGAAAAAGCAGGCATTCATCCCGCCGATATTATTTTCGATCCGAATATTCTGGCCATCGCAACCGGAATCGAAACACACAATACATACGCGCTCGATTTTATCCGGGCTACGGAATGGATAAAAACCAATCTTCCCGGCGCTAAAGTGAGCGGTGGCGTGAGCAACCTCTCGTTCTCGTTCCGCGGAAATAATTATCTGCGCGAGGCAATGCACACGGTTTTCCTTTATCACGCCATCCAAAAGGGCATGGATATGGGAATTGTAAATCCTTCCGTCGCTTTAACTTACGAAGATATTCCCAAGGATTTGCGCAAGCTGATCGAAGAAGTCATTTTCGAGCATACCAACGATTCCGTCGAAAAATTGATGGAATACGCGCAAAATCACGGCGACACGCTTTCTTCTACTCAAACGGAAGAAAAAACCGGCTTCTTATGGCGAAATCATCCGGTGGAAGAACGGTTAAAATACGCTTTAATCAAAGGCATCGGCGATTATTTGGAAGAAGATTTGGAAGATGCATTGAAAATCTATCCCAATCCGGTATCGATCATCGACCAAGTTTTAATGGCTGGTATGAATGAAGTGGGAAAACTGTTCGGCGAAGGTAAAATGTTTCTGCCCCAAGTAGTTAAAACGGCGCGGACAATGAAAAAAGCCGTGGCCATTCTTCAGCCTCATATCGAGGCCAGCCGTTCGGACGACGCCGCCAAAGCCGGAAAAATCCTCTTTGCGACCGTCAAGGGTGATGTTCACGACATCGGGAAAAACATTACATCGGTCATTCTTGCTTGCAATAATTACGAAGTCATCGACTTGGGCGTGATGGTTCCG
>JAISWY010000398.1 GCA_031270925.1 Candidatus Symbiothrix sp. | reverse complement strand
GTTTACCGCTGCGATGGTTCCCGCTACATGCGTGCCGTGATTGTGCGGAATCAATTGGCCTGCATCGGAAACAAAATTATAACCGTAAATATCGTTTTTATAACCGTTGTTATCATCGTCTAATGATGATGAACCGTTTTTCTCTACCTGATTTATCCACATATTGGCGGCAATATCTTCGTGCGTGTAGTCGATGCCGCCGTCGATGACCGCAACAATCACATCGGATGAACCCACTGTGTAGTCCCATGCTCCGAACAAGTTGATGTCGGCGCCGGCGCGGTAATTGCTTCCCAACGATCCGTCGTTGTAGTAGTGCCACTGTTCGGGCAAGCGCGGGTCGTTGAAGGGCATTGCGACTGCCGATTGCGTGATGCTGCGAGCCGTTTCGTTGACGTATTCAAGCACTTTGTCATCCCAATATCGGGCAACGACGGGACGATATTCCACTTTTCTTACGCCCCGGATGCTCGACAAATTCCGGTCGGCTTCGTTGAGCGGTATTTGGTTGTCGAATATCACATCGTACCACAAATGTAAACCGGCTTTGCGGGTACGTTCCTCAAACCGTCCGGCAGAAGGAAAAGTTCGTTGCATCGAACGGATTTTGACTTGTGAAACAACTTCGTCGGCAGCCAATGCCGCCACTTGGCGTTTCCCGTTGCGGACGCTTGTTTCCACTTTGCCGGAAAGTTCTTCCGACAGCAAAATACGGACATAGCCTTGTTCGTATTGCGGCTCGGCGGCGTCAAGCGAGGCGCTACGTTCCGGCGCTGCGTTTTCCGTTTGCAATAATTCTTCGTTTGCACAGGCGGCAAAGAGAAAGAGGATTGCGATTAAAGATAAATGTTTCATAACTGTGATTATTATTTCCTGTGTTGCAGAGAGTGTGTCTTTTTTGCTTTCATTGTTTGTATATTGCTTTCACAAATCCTTCAAAAACTCCAATAATTCAAACAGCGATGCAGGCTGCTTCCATTTAATCTTGTGCTGTTTCACAAATTGCTTAAACGCCGCTTGTTTTTCTTCCGGCAAGCGCGATCGTATCTCCTTTTGATTGGCGGGATATACCTCATCGGTCGTTACAATAAAATACTGGATTTTAAGCGGAAGCAACTCGCCTTCATCTTTTTTCTCTTTCAGTTCGATGTGATTCACTCTGCTTACGCCGCCGATTTCCATAGAAGATAATTGGCGCGTAGCCTGTGTGTTCGACGCCGAGCCATAAGCGCCGCCGCTTTCTTGCAAGGCTTCCAAATCGGCCAAAAGCAATTCGGCTACATAGCCCGTACTGTCGCCCACAAGCGGAAACATCAATTGCTTGTTGACCATCCGGTATTTGTCGAAACCGATTTGAACGAACTCAATATCCGCTGATGTGGCTTCCTTTATCCGGTCTTTATCCAAATAATGCAAGGCGCTTTTCAACAGATGTATGTTTAACGGCACAGACAATGTTTTTCCGTCTTTCAAATAAACGGTGCCATCGGTAAACTCGGAATATTTATAAGGCCACATGGTGGTTCTTTCTTGCGCAAAGCATACGATTACACTGCACAGGATAATAAAGCAAAAGAAAATTTTTCGTTTCATGATTCTTGTATTATAAGTTTCTTCTAAAAATAACCAAAAGGGTATTCTGCACAAGAACACCCTTTTGGATATTATTACATTACTAACGGCAATTATTTAACCAATATTTCTCGATGTTTCAGAAATTGTTTTGTGTTTTTTTGTTTTGTCGTTTTTACATTCGCTTTTACGCCCGAGGGTTTCGACGTAGCGGTTGATGTGCGTGTCCAAGCGGACGACGGATCATACCATATTAACGCACCGTAATAGTCTTCCTCTTTGGCTAAATAATATCCCCAAACTTCGCTGGCAGATGTTATTTTACCCGGAGAAGTTACAGCAAATATTATTTCGAGCGAACCAGAGGTCGAGAAGAACACATCGGCTGTGATACCGGCGGTAGGATGCGTCCAATCAACAGCCAGAATCTGCCAGTCGGGAACAATTAATGTTCCTGTAATGGGATCGAAAACGGCTTCTACTTCCGAATCTTCTCCGGTAATGTTTTTGGCCAGATTTTTAATCAGTACGGCATTTTCATCTTCGCCGTCTTCATCTTCTACTATGATTACCGTTTCGGGTGCGATTGGCGCTCCGGTGCTTGCATTGATACCTTCAATTTCGTAAGTTCCCAAAACATCCGCCAAAGTATATCCGTAGCTGTAAAGATACTGACTTTCTACCGTCAATGCTTTGCTTGTGTTGCCGTAAACATCTTCGAAAGCTCCGGCAGGAACATTGAGATCAATAATGGCGCCGCGAGCGGGTGCTTCAGGTAAGAGGAATGCCGGAATGCCGGCTATCGTTCCCCAAGATGAAACATTGATGGTAACCGTTTTTTCGGGTTGCTTGTAAATTACGGTCGGAATCACGGTAGGCACGTTACTGAATATTGTGATACCTTCTTCAGGCACGGCGGAAATTACCAAATCTTCCCATTCGACAAAAGGAGATACCGTTTCGGGATCTTCAAATTCGCTGGACAAGGCCCATGCTTTGTTAGCCAAATGTACGGTAGTAAGGCCAGAGGGTTCGCCTTCCTCCGAAAAGTTAGATGCTTTTGCGGTAAAAGCGCTACTTCCGTTACCTTCAAGGTCGAGTACGGCGTTTTCTTCGTAAGTAATACTTGCGTATGCTCCTGCGGGTGCATCGGACAATTCGATAACCAGCGCATTACCGGCTATCGACAATGCTTCTGCGGGAATTTCAATATCCTGTGGATTGAAACTTTCGACATCCGGTTCTACGGTAAAGCCTCCTTCCGCATCTGCGGTTAGTGTGTTTATGGCAAAATACGAAACAAAAACTTTTCCGGTTCCCAATTGCAAGGGTTCGTGGAAAGTAAGCGTAACCGTAGTATCGGCAATAGCCACGCTTTGCGGGCTAGGTGCGCTGCCGTCGTCGAGGGTACGAATATTCGCAACTTTTACAGCGCTTACAATGCCATCAACACTTGCTGCTACGGCGTAAATTTGATATACCTCAAAGGGCGTCAGTTTTCCAACTCCAACAATGGTATCGGGCGTTACTGCATAATTGGCAACACCGTTTGCCACACCGGTTACGAGTTTTTTAAGAATATGGTCGGCTGTGATGGTCGAGTCGGCCGCTTCCGATTGAATTACCACCCACGAATAAAAACCTGTTCCTGCGGTGGGAGCGACAGTAAAAGTAATGCTGTCGCCCGCTTCCTCGGCTACAATGCTCGATATTGCAACTGCCGGTGCATCGGGCAAAGACAATTGGTTTTCACTTCCGAAATCGCTACAGCCGGCGGCAAATATTGCCGCGCAGACTGTAAGATATGCTAAATACCTTTTCATATATTTCTCTTTAATTGATTATTAAAAAAATTATTTTTTTACAAATACTCCATCCGCTTGGAAGACATTGTACCAACCGAGCGAATTTGTAGTACCCTTATCATAAACATGACTGCCAAATTCATCTTGAATATGAATGGTTCCATCGGGATCTATCAGACCGGTAATGGACTGGCCGTCGGGTATATTCGATTCTCCGTCCGGTCCATAGAAACCTTCCAGTATAACATCATAAGCCGAACTAATGGCTATCACTTGACCAACAGGAATTTTGATTTCTGTTTTTTCATCATTGACCATACCGTAAACCGGCGAAGATGCGCTTGAACCACCCTTAACCAAGTTGGTTATCCAAACTTTCTTTGTATCGGAAACGTCTTTTGCCAAAGTAACCGTCCATGTTTCAGAGCCGTTAAAGTGGCTTGTAGCGGTGGCGTTAAAATCGCCCAAGATAAATGACAACGGATGGTCTATATCGAGGAGTGTTACATAAACGGTATCAATGGTGCCCGTATTTACACTGCCGCTACTGGTAATGCGAACTCCGAACAAAAGGTCGCCCGTAAACACTCCAATGTGCGGCAAAATATTAAATCGGATGTCTTGAGTCGGATTTTTACTGTCGAAAGTCAAAACGCTTGCACCTCCGTCCAATTCAAAATCCACACCTTGAACAGCCGTACTGTCTATTATCTCGAAAGAAACAGTCGTTGCTATTCCTTTGAGCGAGGTAAGGCGCACGGGAACCACAAATGTTTCCGCATCTTCTTTTACCGAAATATTTTCGGAACTGAACGCGACAAAAGCATTGGCATCGTCGAACTCCGGAGAATCATTCAATTCGCAGGCATTAAACAATGTTATGCTTGCCAAAATGCTGATATATAATATTCTCTTTTTCATATTTTATCTTTTATTGTTATACAGATTAAAAAATCAATCAATTATTCGTATCCCGGATTATTCGGCGCAAGATTCGGGTTCGCATCAAGTTCACGCTTGTTGATAGGCAGCGCCCAATATTTGCTGTCTGCAGGTACATTGCGGTTTGTTTCCGCGCCGCTGTAATGCGTGCGGTTAACGCTACGGCCGGTACGGGCAAGATCGTACCAGAAATGTCCTTCCCAAGCAAGTTCCAAACGACGTTCCAACAGCACATCTACATCCGCAGGGTTGAGATAAAGCGCAACTCCACGTTGTTCACGGATGGCATTTATGTCGGCCATTGCATTAGTGCCGCTTATTGTCGCTCCATGTGAAAGGGCTTCGGCTCTGTTGAGATACATTTCACTCAGGCGAAGCACAATCGTATTGCTCACGTCGGGACGGCCTTTGTCTTTTCCGGCATATTTGGTTGTATAATATATGGTCGGATAGTCGGGATTGTCGATATACAATTTTCCTCTTACGTCGGCGGCGTCATAGAGCGAAATCAAATCGTTGCTTGTAGCGCAATCGGAATAGGCATCTTTTTCGGGACTTGTTTCCCATGTTATGGCATCCCAATAGGCATCATAAGAATTTGATTTTATTCCATATATCTCAAATATTACTTCTCCACCGACGGGTGCATCTTCTTTATATGCGGCTGCATATTCGGCTTCTTCCCATAAGGCATATTTTTTGTTGTCTATTACAAGAGTAGCATAATCGGCTGATTTTTGCCATTCGCCCATGTAGAGATATACTCTTGACAACAAAGCTTGAATAGCCGGTTTGCTTACTACCGATTTAGCATCGGCCACTCCCGTGCGAGCGTAATTGTCGGCAATCAGTCCTTCGGCGTCTGTGAGGTCGGTAACAATGTAGTTATATACTGTTTCCACCTTATCGCGGGCCGGTTGTCCGGCAGGATCGGTGTGGAAAATGTATGGAACGCCAAGCGCGTTTTTGTCCACGGTGTATTGTTTGGCATAAGTACGCACCAGGTCGAAATGAGCCAAAGCGCGAAGGAACAAACATTCCGCTTTCAAATTATCCAAATCCTGTTGCAGGATGCCGTCGCCGGTTTTACCATTCAAGTTGTCCATTACGTTATTTACTTCGGAAATAACATAGTAGGCAGTACCCCACAATGCCGGCGTAGCAGTAGATGTGTAATTCAAATCGTAAGGAACGGTATAACGTCCCGAATTTTTATCCACATTGCGGTATCCGTTTCCACTGCGCATTTCGGCGTCAAGAACGAACGATGCTCCGTACCAGTTGGGAGAAACCAAGGGAGCGTAAGCGCCTAAAGTAGCGTTGTTTAGTCCTTTATAAGAAGAAAGCGTAAGTTCGGTACTTTGCGACATTACGGGTTCTTCGACGAGAAAATCCTTGCAAGCTGTAAACAACAGGGTTATTGCTGCAAAAACGATTATAATTATATTTTTCATATTCTTTATTTTTACAAATTTACTAATGCTGATTATTAAAACGACAGTTCGATTCCGCCGACGAATGCTTTCGTCATCGGATAAACTCCATATCCGATACCATCGATACCCCGTTCGGGATCCCACCAGTCCACATCGTGGAAAGTGTAGATGTTTTGTGCGCTCACATATACTTTCGCATTTCCGATTTTAGCTTTCTCTAACAATTTTTTGGAGAAAGTATAGGATAATGTAACGTCTTTCACACGTAAGTAATCGCCTCTTTGGAGGAAACGTGTTGAAGAGAAATTGTTACTGTTGGTAGCGTTACCGGCTATCGGTTTGGGATTCACGCCTGTATCGCCTATGTTTTTCCAATAATTGGTCGCTGTGTTTACCTGATTATTGTTCATTTGAGCGCCATCCGATTCAAAATAGCGTTTTTCGATAAGCAAAACGTGGTTACCGCCCTTGTATTCGAAGAATGCGCCGAGTTGTATTCCGTTCCACGACAAATTGGTATTGAACCCGCCGATGTATTTCGGTTCGGGCGAGTAGTCGTAGTTGTAACGCGCTTTCGTGAAATCGTTGGACAATTTTCCTTCACTGTCATACCACAAGGCATCTCCGTTGGTCGGATCGACGCCTGCATAGTCGTATAAGCGGAAAGTGAAAAGCGATTTACCTACAATATGCCTCAAACGACCTTCGGCTTCGCCACCCACAACGGGATCGCTCAGGGGAATAACATATCCTATTTCGTTATTATCGCCAAGATCAAGAATTTTCGTTCTGTTAAAGGCGATATTTCCACCTACGCTCCATTTCCATTCATTGGTCTTGATAATGTCGTAATCCAACTGAATTTCAATCCCTTTGTTTTTGAGCGAACCGATGTTGAGGAAGTTCGTGGAGAATCCGGTGGTTTGCGGCACGATTTTATCCAAAAGCATACCGGTTGTCAAGCGGTTATACAAGTCGATATTACCGTTTAATTTATCGAAAAAGGTAAAATCAAGTCCGATGTTCCATGTTCCGTTCTTTTCCCACGACAGATTCGGATTTGCCGGACGCGATGGGCGCATACCGCTCGCTCCATTGTAGGACGTACTGGCATATACTCCATAAGCCCTGTAAGCAGCAATATTGTTGTTCCCATTTAGACCATAACTTGCACGCAATTTCAACAAGTTGAGAAAATCGACATCGTGCAAAAAACTTTCCCGGTGGAGGTTCCATGATAAACCTGCCGAATAGAAAGTACCCCATTGGTTTTCGCTGCCGAATAGCGAACTTCCATCTAAACGCAAAGAAGCTTGCAGGAAGTATTTGTCATTGAAACTGTAATCCAAAATACCAAAATAGGACAAGAGCGTTTCTGCGCTGTATCCCTGTTCGCCTTCTATTTGGCCGGGAGTACCTGTTTGAGTATAAGGTATATCGGGATTTACGCCGGGAACATATACGGCTAGATAGGCGCCTGAACTTTTCATGGCCTCTTGCCCAAGCAATACACGTAGATCGTGGTCGTCGAACAGTTTATCTTTATATTCGGCGGTATTCGATGTCGTCAATTGCACATATTTATTCATTGAGGTCTGCAGAGTAGCCGAACCGCTGTTGTTTTCGGGCGCCCAATACCTGCGACCTTCACTGTTGACGGTTTCGATGGCATTGGTTGTTTTCAATGTTACTTGCTTGATGGGTTTCCATTGCAGATAAACATTACCCAACAACTGATAGGCTTTCCCGAACTGCTGATCGTATTCGGCGATAGAGCGCGGGTTTGTATTGCTGTTTTCGCCGATAATGGTATTGTGCTTTCCTTCATCATTATATGCAGGAGTCCACGGCAATATCGTCATACCGGCAAACATCGGATTGGCATAGAACAGATTTTGCATCGGCACGTCGTTACCTTCTGCATAAGTCAAATTGACACGCGCTCCGGATTCCAAGGTGTTTGTGAGTTTGTAATCGGCATTGAGACGGCCGGTTATCTTGTTTAAATCCACACCGTAAAACACACCATCCGTTTTATTGTAGCTCAGCGAAGAATAATATTTGCCTTTCGCATTGCTTCCCGATGCGTTGATTTCATATTCTTGAATATTTCCTAAACGGGAAAGATGATCCATCCAGTTGGTAAGCGGACGACTCAACAATTCTTTTGGACGGTAATAGGTGTCGGTCGGA
This sequence comes from Candidatus Symbiothrix sp., assembly GCA_031270925.1. GTDB lineage: Bacteria > Bacteroidota > Bacteroidia > Bacteroidales > Azobacteroidaceae > Azobacteroides. Next base: position 278 of record JAISWY010000398.1, on the reverse strand, counting down.
TTATCCGGATTTCCACCTGCATTTTTAACAGCATCTCTTTGATATGCAAGTAGTTGGTCTGCGCTCATGATACCGAAATCATTGTCGTTCGCCAACCATGAAGTGCCGAATTTGGCGCGTGCCGAAAAACTTGTTCTGCCTTCCTTGCCACTTTTTGTGGTTACCAGAATGACGCCGTTTGCTGCGCGGCTACCATAAATAGAAGCGGCTGCGGCATCTTTTAACACCGTAATGTTTTCAATGTCGTTGGGGTTCAAGGATGCAAGCGTATTACCGGT
>JAISWY010000378.1 GCA_031270925.1 Candidatus Symbiothrix sp. | reverse complement strand
TCTATTAACAAGTAGATTAATCGGGCTAAGATAGTGATTTATTTCGGATATTCAACCCTGCGGGTTGAGGGGATCGATGTATTTCTCGCACTCGCACCCCCCAATCGCTTCGCTTCATTGGGGGTTATTCTTATTCAGACCTGCGGTCTGTCGCCTCTGCTTAATACAGGGTTTTGCAGGTGACCCGTTGTAAGTACATGGAGACATCTAATTTTAATTGAGCTGCACTAAAAAGTCAACAACACCTCAAAAAAGAATTGACCGAATTTAAATTTGTTTGGCCGTTTCCCGATTTTTTCATACCTTTGTTAGCTTTTTAAAAAAATCAATTTAACAAAGGAAATTCAACCATGAGCGAAGAAACAAAAAACGTTTCAAACGAATACAATGCAGATAGTATTCAGGTTTTAGAAGGTTTGGAAGCCGTGCGGAAACGTCCGGCCATGTATATCGGCGACATCAGTCAGAAAGGCTTGCACCACTTGGTTTATGAGGTCGTGGATAACTCGATCGACGAAGCCTTAGCCGGTTATTGCAAGAACATCAGCGTTACCATCAATGAAGATAATTCGATTGCCGTGAAAGATGACGGGCGTGGTATTCCGGTCGATTACCATGAAAAGGAAAAGAAATCGGCTTTGGAAGTCGTCTTGACCGTTTTGCATGCGGGCGGTAAATTCGACAAAGATTCCTACAAGGTTTCCGGCGGCTTACACGGCGTTGGCGTTTCGTGCGTGAATGCGCTTTCGACTTACTTACGCGCCGAAGTTTATCACGACGGAAAAATCTATATGCAGGAATATTCATGCGGAAAACCGACGACCGAACTAAAAGTCGTCGGCGAAACTACCGAACGCGGAACCTCCATCACGTTCAAGCCCGACGCCACTATTTTTATTGTTACCGAATATCAGTACAGCATCTTGGCCGGCCGTTTGCGCGAATTAGCCTACTTGAATGCCGGCGTAAAACTGGAATTAATCGACCGGCGCGTGAAATCGGACGACGGACAATTCAAACACGAAACATTTTACTCCACCTTGGGCTTGCTCGAATTTGTGAAATTCATCGATTCTGCAAAGGAACCGCTTATCGGAGAAGATGTTATCCATATTGTAACCGAAAAACAAAGTATTCCGGTGGAAGTGGCGATGACTTACAACACGTCCTACAACGAAAGCATTTCGTCTTACGTGAACAATATTAATACGATTGAACACGGTACGCACGTAGCCGGTTTCCGCCGTGCATTGACCCGAACCTTGAAAAAATACGCCGAAGATTCCAAATTACTCGAAAAAGTAAAAGTGGAAATTAGTGGCGACGATTTTCGCGAAGGTTTGACGGCCGTGATTTCGATTAAAGTGCAAGAGCCTCAGTTCGAGGGACAAACGAAAACCAAACTCGGCAACAACGAAGTTACAGGAGCGGTCGATCAAGCCGTCGGCGAAGCCTTGGGCAATTATTTGGAAGAGCATCCGAAAGAAGCGAAAATCATTGTCGATAAAGTGATTTTGGCCGCCACCGCCCGTCATGCCGCCCGCAACGCCCGCGAAATGGTGCAGCGTAAATCGCCTTTGGCCGGCGGCGGATTACCGGGAAAATTGGCCGACTGTTCGGATCGCGACCCCGAAAAATGCGAAATCTTCCTCGTCGAGGGCGATTCGGCCGGCGGAACAGCCAAGCAAGGCCGCGAACGCAAATATCAAGCCATCCTGCCCTTGCGCGGTAAAATTCTGAACGTGGAAAAAGCCATGCCGCACAAGATTTTCGATAGCGCCGAAATCCGCAATATCTATACCGCTCTCGGTGTAACCATCGGAACGGCCGAAGATAGTAAAGAGCTGAATATAGAAAAGTTACGCTACCACAAAATCATTATTATGACCGATGCCGATGTGGACGGAAGCCATATCGCCACGCTCATTTTGACTTTCTTTTTCCGCCACATGCGCCCGCTCATCGAAAACGGCTATATCTATATCGCCAATCCGCCGCTCTATTTGATGAAAAAAGGGAAAGCGGAAGAATATTGCTGGACGGATCAACAGCGGCAATCTTTTATCGACCGTTATGCCGACGGGAACGAGGCGCAAGTACATACCCAGCGCTACAAAGGTTTGGGGGAAATGAATGCCGAACAGTTAAGCGACACCACCATGGATCCCGAAAAACGCACATTAAAACAAGTTTCCATCGACAATGCCGCCGAAGCCGATCGCGTTTTTGCCATGTTGATGGGAGAAGAGGTGGCGCCTCGCCGGGAATTTATTGAGGATAATGCTACTTATGCGAATATTGATGCGTAAAATACAAAATAAAAAAACTCTCTAAAAAATAGAGAGTTTTTTTTGCGCCATTACTTAATCCTCTGCGAAATATACATGATAACCCCCAAAATAATAAATAAGCCAACGCTACCAATCAACAACGCCACATCCTCCAACTGCAAAACAATATAAAGGAAAAGGTATAAAGCAGAAAGAATCGAAGCCAAAACGATCGTCTGCATTTTGTTCTTGAAAATGCCGGCGCTATACGCAGTTATCAATGCAATAGTGGCAACGGCCGCAATCAAATAGGCGAATGCAAAATTAATTTGCTCCGAAAATGAAAGCAACAGACTGTAAAACAGCACCAAAGCAAATCCAACCAACAAATACTGAATCGGATGAATCCGTTTTTTCGACAGCACTTCCACAAAGAAAAAGACCACAAAAGTAAGCGCAATAAACATCAAAGCGTATTTGGCCGACCGCATATTTTGCTGGTAATGATCGACCGTGTTTACCAAATTCACGCCGAAGGCCGAATCCGTCAAATTGACATTTACTTTATCAATCCAATATTCGGGAATGGGACGGTTGAAACTCAATACGCTCCACGAAGCCGTGAAACCGTTGTCGGGCAATTGATAATCGGGCGAAAAACTGCCGGTAAATCCCGGATCTTTCCACGCGCCGTTCACTTCCACTTTGGTTGTCTGACCGATGGGAATAAAATCCATTTTGTTGCTGCCGTTCAAATGCAAATCGCACGCAAAAGAATAAGTTTGCGTCGAATCGGGATGCAATACATTCGCAAGTGGAATAACCAATTGTTTGCCGCCAATCAAATCTTTACCACCGGTTTCGACGGGATAGGATTTGCCATTGACTTGAAAATTTATTTCTTCGCTCAATCCTCGCAAATCGGAAATGCCTAATGAAAGCTCTGCTTGGTCGAACCGGATTTTGTTGTTTTTTTCCATCATTTTCAAATGGTGCAACTTCGGCAACTTTCCGCTGATATGGATTTTACTTTTGTACAAAATCGTTTTATAGATGCCGTAATGCCGTTCTTCGGGATACAGTTGCACTCGGATGTCTAATTTTTCGGGAGTCAGGAACAGCTCGTGGTCGCATTGTTCGATTTTGTTTTGGTCGTTCAGAAACGAGCGGGTAAAAGGAATCGTCAAAACCGGCCCCGTGAGGGTTTGCGCCCGACTCCATTTTTCGTTGATTTTACCGATGGCTTCCGTGCTGCGCAATTGCCGTTCGCGAATCAAATCCTTAATCATCGCGGTTGGAATTAATAACAGCAAACTGAATACAGCAATCAGAATGCCTTTGAATGTGAGCGATTGTGTGAATTTCCCCTCGTTTCCTTTTTTTGTTTCTGTTTCCATTTTTTTCCGTTTTTTTATTTAAACGACAATTCTTCTTGTTTGGTACTTAAAAAAATTTAATTGTTGAAAAAAATTATGGACGAGTTTTTGTCGAAACTACATAGTTTCGATATAGAGTTCTTGATTGCAAAATGCCATAGATATGAAATCTGAGCCGGTGTAGCGACAACCGCACCTCCGAAGGAAACTCTCTGAAAACGATTATTGACGAAAACTGAAAATATTTTCGGTTTTCGTCAATAAAGCGTATCTTTGCAAAAAAATAATTATGATACAAAGAGAAATATATTTGAAAAAAATCCGCTCATT
>JAISWY010000332.1 GCA_031270925.1 Candidatus Symbiothrix sp. | reverse complement strand
TGTATTTACATCAATAGCGCCTCAAAAAAAGATTTAACCTTAAAATTTATTTATTCGATTTTCCTTTTTAAAATATAATGCACGCTTTCTTTAAATACGACCGAATCTAATTTCCACATCAGCGCTACATAAATCAAAACAGCCGTTATTATTTTTTGCAGGCATCGCAAATAAATATTGTCGATGTATATAGAAATGAAATAGCTGACGCCCAGTGCAATACCGGAAATAAGTAAATAAGGCATAATATCTTTTAATACATCTGTGATTCGTAGCCCAATTAAGCCTTGCACCCAATAATGCCACACACATAACCACAGTAAATTGATGAGTAGAAATGAAAAAACCATGACGGTAATGCCCTGCGAGTAAACGCAGAAAAGGGTAATAATCTGTAGCAATCCCAAAGCAGTCGTATTCCAAAGGTAGAGATTCGATTTTCCATTGGTAATAAGCAATTGAATATATAACGTACTAATGGGAAAAAAAGCGCCCCAAATACAGGTTAGTTGCATGATCGTAGCACTCGACATCCATTTATCAGTGATCAGAATTTCGATTAATTCGGGTGTGACCAATGCCAGTCCCAACATGGCGGGAAAAGAAAGGAAGGTGATAAAACGCAACATTTTCCGGAAAATGCGCCGTTGATGCTTCCGGTCGTCGGCAGCCACGAGAACCGATTGCGCCGTAGTTGAAATAATGGAATTGATGAAAGCATATCCCATAGTCGCCCACTTATTTCCCTGTGCATAAATGCCGACTTCCTGTTTCGTATAAAGTCTGCCAAAAAAAACGGAAAGAATATTATCGTTGATATGCCTGACAAAGTTGGTAAGCAATAGCTTGAAACTGAACGGGAACATCTCTTTCAAGGGCTGAAAATTGAAATGAAAATTTGGTTTCCATGGACAATAATTCCATCGCAACACAGTAGAAATCAAAGTGTTAACTATTGATTGAATCACTAAACTCCAATAGGCGTAACCATGTAACACCAACACAAGGCCTGTTGTGGTGGAAATAATTAATCCGATCAGGCTACTGATTGTCAATTCCTTGTATTTCATCTGTTTGGTTAAATAGCTGTTGGGAGCGATACTCAAACTTCCGATCAGCATAAACAGGAATAAAACGCGCGAAAGCTTGATTAAGGCCGGTTCACGGAAAAATGCAGCAATCAGCGGCGCACAAAAAAACAGGATAATGTAAATAATTAAACCGCTAATAAAACTAAACCAGAATACGGCGTTGTAATCGTCGTGCTTGATTTCTTTCCGGTTGATGAGGCCGGTAGAAAATCCGCCGTCCTGGATAATTACGCCGATGGCAATAAAGATCGACAGCATCCCGATTATTCCGTAGTCATCCTGACTCAGTATCCGGGCAAATACAACTCCTATAGCGGTGCCGATGACTTGTTGCAGACCACCACCGATGCTTGTCCAATAAAGCCCTTTGGCCGTTTTTTCTTTTAATGTCGGCTCGCTCATAGGGGGATATATTGCTTCCAAAAAGAATCGTATTCGTATTTCAGCCATCCGTGGCATCCGAACGGCAATCGTTTGGTTCGTTGGAATAGAACGGACGGACTTTGTTCAAACGAAAAGAACATGGCTTCTGCGGAATTGGGGATTTTCCATTTTCCTTTTCGCTTGTGTTTGAGGGTAACATAGAATAAATCTTCGGCGTCGGTATCGGCCATCAAACTTTGTACACTGTTGCATCGTCCGAACAAGCCGGAAAGAATCAGCCAAGGCTTGTGCAAAGGGCCTCGATAGCGATGATAGCATTGTAATCCTTTCCATGTCAATAGTTTTCCTTTGTAAGAAAAGATGTCGATAAAAGAAGTTATTTTTCGGAGGGAAAAACCTCCGTTTCCGCTGTTTTCATCGTCCAGTCGGCCGTTTACTCGTTGAAAGGGAGCGCCTATATAGTCGTATCCTTTGGCGCAGCATTCGTCTAACTCGTCTCTGAAAACGTATGCATCCAATTGATAGATAAGTAGATAGTCGAAATCGGCGAAACGTTCGTAAAAATGCTTGCTCATCAATAATTGATTGTAGCCGTCGATGCTTTGAAAAAAGTCGGGATTAAAGTTTTCCTTTCGGAAGGGTACATCATGCTTTTGAAATTCCGCTTGATAGATTTCCGTATTCAGATTTTCGGGAACGACCATGCAAATCGTGTGTTTCGACAATACGGTCAGACATTGACGGAGCGATGTCAGTTCGGGTCTATCCGGTTGCTCTTTGTAAACGGGTATGGCGATGATGGTTTTCATTATTTTCCTTTCACAATTCGTTTAATATCGTTCAATTTATTCAAAGCTCCCATCGGCGTTAAATGGTCGATATCCAAATGAAGGATTTCATCGCGAATTTGCGACAAAACCGGGTCATCCAATTGGAAAAAACTCATTTGATAACCTGTTCGGTTCGTAGAGATTTCCTTGACCGGCTTGGCAATCCCGTTTTTACGATTATCGCTTTCCAATTGCGTTAGAATTTCGTTGCTGCGCTTCACAATACTTTGTGGCATTCCGGCCATTTTAGCCACGTGAATACCGAAACTGTGTTCGCTGCCGCCTTTTTCCAATTTCCTCAAAAAGATGACTTTATTATCAACTTCCTTAACCGAAACATTGTAATTTTTGATGCGTTTGAACGATTTTTTCATTTCGTTCAATTCGTGGTAATGCGTGGCAAAAAGCGTTTTGGCTTTTCCGCGAGGATGCTCGTGAATGTATTCGACTATCGCCCAAGCAATTGAAATGCCGTCGTAGGTGGAAGTGCCGCGCCCCAGTTCATCGAAAAGAATCAAACTTCGTTCCGACAGGTTGTTGAGAATATCGGCCGCTTCGTTCATCTCGACCATAAACGTCGATTCGCCCATCGAAATATTGTCGCTTGCTCCCACGCGCGTGAAAATCTTATCGACCAATCCGATACTCGCTGATTCCGCCGGAACGAACGATCCGATTTGCGCCAAAAGCGTAATCAAAGCCGTTTGCCGCAGCAAAGCCGATTTACCCGCCATATTCGGCCCGGTAATGATGATGATTTGTTGCGTTTCGTCGTCCAAAAACACATTATTGGGGATGTAATGCTCGCCGGCCGGCAATTGCGTTTCGATAACCGGATGACGGCCGTTGCGAATGTCAATCGCCTTTCCGTCATTCACTTGCGGACGGATGTATTTGTTTTTCTCGGCCGTTTTCGCCAGCGAAAGCAAGCAATCGACTTGCGCAACGAGATTGGCGTTGGTTTGAATCGGCGTGATGTATTCCATCAATTCCAAAACCAGTTCGTTGAACAGTTTCATTTCCAACGAGAAGATTTTATCTTCGGCTCCCAGAATTTTTTCTTCGTAAATCTTTAATTCTTCGGTAATATAGCGTTCGGCATTGACCAAAGTTTGTTTGCGAATCCAAGACGAAGGCACTTTGTTTTTGTGGATATTCGTTACTTCGATATAATAACCGAAGACATTGTTGAAACTCACTTTCAGCGATTGGATGCCGGTTTGTTCGCTTTCGCGCTGTTGAATTTTCAACAGATAATCTTTTCCGGAATAGGCGATTTGCCGCAATTCGTCCAATTCGGAATTGACGCCTTCGGCAATCACTTTGCCTTTATTGAGGGCAATGGGCGGGTCGGGCAACAGTTCGCGTTCGATGCGGTCGCGAATCATCGTACAAAGATTTAGCTGTTCGCCGATGCGCTTCAAGCTCGGCTCGTCGGCGTTCAAGCAAAGCGCTTTCACGCCGGACAGAGCCGTTAATGCGGTTTTCAACTGTACCACTTCACGCGGATTGACACGGCTGACGGCTACTTTGGAAATGATGCGTTCCGGATCGCCAATCAAACTCAACTGTTGTTCCAGCAAATCTTTGGCTTCGGGATGACGAAAGAAATGTTCAACTACCGACAAGCGGTCTTCAATCGGTTTTACTTCTTTCAACGGGAAAACAATCCAGCGTTTCAACATCCGGGCGCCCATCGGTGTAATGGTCCGGTCGATAATATCAAGAAGCGATTTGCCGCCTTCGTGCATCGTGTTCAGCAGTTCCAGACTGCGCACGGTAAATTTATCCAAGCGCACAAAACGGTCTTCCTCGATACGCGAAAGCGCCGTGATATGCGCCGTTTGCGTGTGTTGCGTAATATCCAGATAGCAGAGAATTGCACCCGAAGCCACAATGCCGCTGGTAAGATGCTGTACGCCGAAACCTTTTAAATTTTTCGTTTCAAACTGTTTTAGAAGGCGTTCATTGGCGGTATCTTCGCAGAAAACCCAATCTTCCATTTCGAAAGTGAGCCATCGTGCGCCGAAATTTTCTTCAAAAGCTTTGCGTTTACTGCGATCGATAAGGATTTCCTTGGGAGCGAAATTATTAAGCAGTTTGTCGATATAATTCACGGTACCTTCGGCGGTCAGAAATTCGCCGGTCGATAAATCCAACAAGGCGACGCCGCAGATGGTTTTGTTGAAATGCACGGCGGCGAGGAAATTGTTTTCCTTGTGATTCAATACGTTATCGTTGATGGAAAGACCGGGCGTAACCAATTCGGTAATGCCGCGCTTGACTAGTTTGGTGGTCAGTTTGGGGTCTTCGAGTTGGTCGCAAATCGCCACCCGTTTCCCTGCGCGGACTAATTTCGGAAGATAAGTATCCAAAGCGTGGTGCGGAAATCCGGCCAGTTCGACCGATTGTGCCGCGCCGTTTTTGCGTTGCGTTAATGTAATGCCCAATATTTCCGATGCAACAATGGCGTCGGAAGAGAACGTTTCGTAAAAATCGCCCACGCGAAACAACAGAATAGCATCGGGATGTTTCGTTTTCATCTCCTTGTATTGTTTCATCAATGGCGTTTCGACAAAGGATTTACTCATAATAAATTAGATGTGATGAGGTGTATATTCTTTATATCACGTATCGCCCAATAAGGATGATCGACAGGACGGGACGCCGCGTCATGTCGAGCGGAGTGGAGCGAAGTCGAGACATCTGATTTACACATTTAATCAATTCGTTCAAAGCCGGTGTAAGGAATCAAGGCCTTCGGAATGAGAATGCTTTCGGGCGTTTGGTTGTTTTCCAACAAGGCGGCCACGATGCGCGGCAAAGCCAAGGCGCTACCGTTCAAGGTATGGCACAATTGGATTTTCCTGTTTTCGTCGCGATAACGGCATTTCAAGCGGTTGGCCTGATAGCTTTCGAAATTGGAAACCGAACTGACTTCCAACCAGCGTTGTTGTGCCGCCGAAAATACTTCAAAATCGAAGGTTAAAGCAGAAGTAAAACTCATGTCGCCGCCGCACAAACGCAAGATTCGCCACGGTAATTCGAGTTTTTCGACAAGAGATTGCACGTAATCGACCATTTCCAGCAACGATTCGTAGGAATGTTCGGGTTTGTCGATGCGCACGATTTCCACTTTGTCGAATTGATGCAGACGATTTAATCCGCGCACATCTTTGCCATACGAACCGGCTTCGCGACGAAAACAGGCCGAATAAGCCGTGTTTTTAATCGGCAATTCTTTTTCGTCCACAATTACATCGCGGTAAATATTGGTTACAGGAACTTCGGCTGTCGGAATCAAATACAACTTATCCAATTCGCAGAGGTACATTTGTCCTTCTTTATCAGGCAAATTTCCCGTTCCATAGCCTGAATCTTCGTTCACAACGTAGGGTGGTTGGATTTCCAAATAACCGGCTTCGCGGGCGTTATCCAAAAAGAAATTAATCAAAGCGCGTTGTAATCTAGCGCCTTTTCCTTTATAAACCGGAAATCCGGCGCCGCTGATTTTCACGCCCAATTCAAAATCGATTAAATCGTATTTTTTTGCCAATTCCCAATGCGGCAAAGCGTTTTCGGGAAGCGTCTGAACGATTCCGCCGGATTTTTCCACCACATTGTCTTCAGCGTGCTTGCCTTCGGGAACAAGGTCGGACGGCAAATTGGGAATTTGGTAAAGCAAGGTTGTCAGTTTGCTTTCGTTTTTTTTCAAATCGGCTTCCAGTTGCTTGCTGCCTTCTTTCAATGCGGCGACTTCCGCACGGGCATTTTCGGCGGCTTCCTTTTGTCCTTCTTTCATCAATTGACCGATGGATTTCGATAATCCGTTCAATTGCGAGAGGTTCGTATCTAATTGCTGTTGAGTCGATTTCCGTTTTTTATCGGTGTCGATTACTTCGGTAATGATAGCTTCGGCATCCTTATAATGTTTTTTCGCAAGTTTTTTAATAACTTCCTGCGTATTTTCCGTGATAACTTTGAGCGTGAGCATAGACCTTATTTTTTTCTGTTTTGTTGTTTTTGTTTTTCGCGCAACAAAGCCTGCTGTTGCCGTTGCATTTCTTCCAATCGTGCCATGAAACCCGATTTTTTCTTTGCGGGCTTGGCTTTTTTCTTGTTGGCTTCCAATTTGGCCAGCAGTGTTTTTTCGTCAAGGAAGAAACGGAATGCGTAAGTTTGAACGATGGTAATCAAAGTCGAAATCAAATAGTAGTAATTCAAACCGGCGGGATAGGAATTGAGGAAGAAAAACATCATAACCGGCATGAAATACATCATCAACTTCATGCCCGGCATTTGCTCCTGCCCTGTATTTTGTTGCTCCATCGTGAATTTCGTATTGATAATCGTAACGACCGACATCAACAAGCAGAACAAAC
>JAISWY010000306.1 GCA_031270925.1 Candidatus Symbiothrix sp. | reverse complement strand
AAATATTTCGGTTCGGAAGGAGAATTGTTCAAAAAACGCGAAAGTCTTATCAAGCCCATTCAGGATGAGATTTATAATGCCGTGAAAGAAATCGCCGCTTCACGCGGTTATGCCGTGATTCTCGACCGGGCTTCGGCCATGAGCGTAATTTACGCTTCACCGCAAATCGACATCAGCAACGAAGTATTGGCGAAAATGGGATATTCAAAATAATTTGTATCTTTGCACTTGAAATTTAAAAAATCATAAAACAATGTTAAAAAAAATTCTTTTAGTTGCCCTTTTGTTTCTCCCTTTCGGAGCGTTTGCGCAAGACAAAATCGCTTATTGCAATTCGTCGGAAGTTATTTTGAATATGCCCGAATATAAGCAAATGCAGGATTCGTTGAAAATTACCCAAGAAGCCATTAAAGCCGATATTGCTACGATGGAAGAAGAGTACAGCCGCAAATATGAAGCCTTTATGAAAGAAGGCGAAAATCTGATAGAAACCATTAAAATCCGCCGGATGCAGGAAATTCGTGATTTGGAACAACGCGCTGCCACTTACAATGAGCAATCGCAACAGATGCTGCAACAATTATACGAACAGTTGTTGCTTCCGATTCAACAAAAAGTGAAAGACGCGATTCAAGCGGTCGGCGCCGAAAACAATTTCCTTTATATTGTGGATGCGGCTACACTGTTGTATGTGAATCCTTCGGCCAGCAATGCAACCGATTTGGTTAAGAAAAAATTAGATCTATAAATCCCATCGGCATTTTCGATTCGGGCTACGGAGGATTAACGATTCTCGAAAAAATCCGTGAACGATTGCCTCAATACGACTATTTGTATTTGGGAGATAATGCGCGTACCCCTTACGGTACGCGCTCTTTTGAAATCGTTTATGCATTTACCTTGCAAGCCGTATGCCAATTGTTCGACGAAGGTTGTTCGTTGGTAATTTTGGCATGTAATACCGCTTCCGCCAAGGCTTTACGCACGATTCAACAGAAAGATTTACCGAATATCAATGCAACAAAACGAGTGTTAGGCGTAATTCGTCCCACGGTCGAACAAGTCGAACAACTAACAAAAACACGACATGTGGGCGTTTTAGCTACTCCCGGAACCATCTTATCCGAATCTTACACGCTGGAAATCCAAAAATTATTTCCCGACATTGCAGTTACCGGCGAAGCCTGTCCGATGTGGGTGCCGCTGGTCGAAAACGGGGAAGCCGATCGCGACGGCGCCGATTATTTCGTGAAGCAACACCTCGACCGTATTTTTCAAAAAGACCCGCAAATTGATACCTTGATTTTGGGTTGCACACATTATCCTTTGTTGGAAAAGAAAATCCGAAAATACCTGCCCGCTTCCGTAAAGATTTTATTACAAGGCGAATACGTAGCCGACCGTTTGGATGATTATCTCATGCGCCATCCCGAAATCGAATCGTGTTGCTCCCAAAACGGAACCGTTCGCTATCTGACCACCGAAGCCAATGATAAATTTTCGGCAATGGCCGGAGTTTTTTTAAATCAACCCATTCAAGCGCAACGAATTATCTTGGAATAATGATGCTGAACACAGCCACGCAACAATTTATCCGCGAACATTTGCGGGACGATGTGCGACAATTGGCTTTGCAATCGCATCGCTATCCGTCGTTGGATATAGATTTTTTGCTTGCATTGACTCAAATTTCCGGTCGCCAACAAATCGAACATAAAATTCCATCGTGGTATTCCAATGATAATTTGCTGTATCCGAAGCGTTTATCACTCGAACAATCTTCGTCGGAAACAATGGCAAAATACAAATCGACCTTGCTTTCCGGCAACACTTTGGCCGACTTAACCGGCGGATTGGGCGTCGATACAGCCTTTTTAGCTCCGAATTTTTCGACGGTTTATTATGTCGAACAACAAACGGCATTGGCTGCGATCGCACAATCCAATTTTAAATCGTTAAATCTCAATCAAATACAAGTTTTTGGGACTGATAACAAAATATTTTTGGAAACGATGCCGGCAGTTGATTGTATTTTTATCGATCCGGCTCGCCGTTCGGATACCGGCAAAAAAGTCTGTTTAATCGAAGATTGCGAACCCGATTTATTGGAAATTCAAGATCTTTTGTTGCAAAAAGCACAACGGATTTTAGTCAAACTCTCGCCAATGCTCGATATTCAAGCGGCATGTAAAGTTTTGAAAAATATTTCGGAAATCCATGTCGTTGGAGTCGAAAACGAATGTAAAGAATTATTGTTTCTAATTGAAAAAGAAATAATTACAAATCCAAAGATCGTTTGCGTTAATTTACGAAAAAAAGGAAATCAAACGGATATTTTCGATTTTCCGGAAGAAAAACAAGCGCAAATTCCATTTGTTTCGGAACTCAAGAACTACCTTTACGAACCGAATGTTGCGATTTTAAAAGCGGGTATGTACAAATTGCTTGGCTTACGTTACGGCCTCGAAAAACTACATCCCGACAGCCATTTATATACATCCGAAAGTTTAGTTTCCGGTTTTCCCGGCCGCGCTTTCCAAATTGAAAATGTTTTTTCGTTTCAAAAGCAGGAATTGAAAACGCATTTGCAGTCTATCCGGCAAGCGAATGTTGTTGTGCGCAATTTTCCTTTATCCGTAGCCGGTCTGCGTAAAAAACTGAATCTGAAAGAGGGAGGCGATATTTACTTGTTTGCTACCACTTTGACAAATGAGCGGCGCGTGTTGGTATTAGGGCGAAAACTTTTTTAGATAAAAAGGATAATTCAAAAATTTACCTTACCTTTGTCGTGATTTTTAATCAGGCATTATGGCAAATATTAAATGTATCGGTATTCTTACCTCCGGAGGCGATGCGCCGGGAATGAACGCCGCCATTCGTGCGGTAACACGCACCGCAATCTACAATGAAATGGAAGTCAAAGGCATTTACCGCGGTTATCGAGGTTTGGTAACGGGCGAAATTGTGCCTTTCAAAACGAATAACGTTAGCAATATTATCCAACAGGGCGGAACGATTCTGAAAACGGCTCGCTGCATGGAATTTATGCAACTCGAAGGCCGGAAAACGGCCTACGAAACCATTCAACGGGAAGGCATCGACGCTTTGGTTGTTATCGGCGGCGACGGCTCGCTGACCGGCGCCCGCATTTTCGCCCAAGAATACAATATCCCAATCGTAGGTCTGCCCGGAACCATCGACAACGACCTTTTCGGCACCGACACCACTATCGGTTACGACACGGCGCTCAATACCATCATGGAATGTGTGGATAAAATTCGCGATACAGCTTCTTCGCACGAACGCTTGTTTTTCATCGAAGTGATGGGTCGTGATGCCGGATTTTTGGCCTTGAACGGTGCATTGGCTGTGGGAGCCGAAGCCGCCATCATTCCCGAAATATGGACGGAAGTTGATCAGTTGGAAGAATTAATCGAACATGGTTTCCGCAAATCGAAAAACAGCAGCATCGTTTTGGTGGCCGAAAGCGAAATAACCGGCGGCGCCATGGGCATGGCCGACAGGGTTAAACAACGCTATCCGCAATACGATGTGCGCGTTACGATTTTAGGCCACTTGCAGCGCGGAGGTTCGCCTTCTGCTACCGACCGTATTCTTGCCAGCCGGATGGGGGCTGCCGCTATCGACGCACTCATGGAAGACCAGCGCAATGTGATGATTGGGATTCAGAACGACCAGATTGTGTATGTACCTTTCTCCAAGGCGATTAAGAATGACAAGCCGATTAATCGAGATTTGTTGCATACTTTGCGGATATTGTCGATTTGAGGGGTGTTCGCTTACAAATCATTCATGGATGCGCTTCGCTTGTAAGAGCTTATCCACATATAACGCTTTCGGCTCTGGGGGAGACACAATCGAATTAGTGGGAAATTATTGAATAAACAGATTATTATTCATAAACTTTTCCAAAATTATTTCTGAAAAAGCATTCTTTGGTATGATTTTTGCGGGCGATTATGTGTTTTCGCCAACAATTTGCTACAAAGGTGGAAATAAAAAGATAGAAAGCAAACAAGATGAAGATAACATTAAAGAGTAAAATGGAGAAAAAGAGTTTTTTAGCGCTGTCGCTCATGATGTTGGTGGCGGCAAGTGTAAATGCACAAGTTATAATCGGTAGCGTTACAGACGCCCCTCATGCGGGCGCAATTCTCGATTTGAAAAGTGCCAACAAAGGCATGTTGTTGCCCAATGTAGCCTTGTATGATGCTGAGACATTGACAGTCGGCAACTCTATTGCCGACGAAGACCAAAGCGCCGTTGGCATGGTCGTTTTTAATACCAATGCTTATGCTCTCGACGGCACGGGTGTTTATGTTTGGGACGGTACGAAATGGAACGGCATTAACGTTTCGGGCAAGGAAATCATACCCACTATTTCTACTTGCCATTCCAATTATTATGAACCCGATGCAACCAAATACGTTGATATAAAGGTTCGCAACACGCTTGGTTCCACAAGCGACTCTCTCACCATGCGCTTTTTGACATACAATCTCGGCGCCAACCCCAATATTGCCGGCGACAATGCAACGCCTGCTGAAATTGCCAAGG
>JAISWY010000272.1 GCA_031270925.1 Candidatus Symbiothrix sp. | reverse complement strand
AGGCCGAATTATTGTGTTAAAAAAGAGATGAAACTATACTAACAATAAAAAAACTACAAGCAACAATATGAAAGCACTAATGTTCGGATGGGAGTTCCCCCCCCACATTTTAGGAGGTTTAGGCACCGCAAGCTACGGCCTGACCAAAGGAATGTCGCTACAACCCGATATGGGAATCACTTTCGTTATGCCGAAGCCATGGGGCGACGAAGACCAAAGTTTCCTGCAACTCATCGGCGCTAACAACACCCCCATCGTGTGGAAAGAAACCAATTGGGAACACGTGAAAAACCGCATCGGAAAATACATGAATCCGCAACTCTATTTCGATTTGCGCAACCGTATCTACGCCGATTTCAGCTATTTTTCAACCAACGATTTGGGCTGCGTCGGCTTCTCCGGCCGCTACCCCAATAATCTCTTGGAAGAAATCAACAATTATTCGATTGTAGCGGGCGTGATTGCGCGAACCATCCCCTGCGATGTGATTCACTCGCACGACTGGCTGACTTATCCGGCCGGCATCCACGCCAAAACCATTACGGGAAAGCCGCTGGTTATCCACGTTCACGCGACCGATTTCGACCGGAGCCGCGGAAAAGTCAATCCCACCGTTTACGGCATCGAAAAAGACGGAATGGATCATGCCAACCACATCATTACCGTCAGCAATTTAACGCGCAATATTGTGATTGAAAAATACCATCAAGATCCGCGAAAAGTTACCACGGTGCATAACGCCGTCGAACCGCTAAATTCCGAAATCGCCATGATTCAATCGAAAAAAGGCACGAAAGACAAGGTCATTACCTTTTTGGGACGAATCACGATGCAAAAAGGCCCCGAATATTTCGTCGAAGCCGCCGCCAAAGTGCTGTCGAAAACCGACAATGTCCGCTTTGTCATGGCCGGAAGCGGCGATATGATGAACCAAATGATTCGCTTGACCGCACAACGCAACATATCCGACCGCTTCCATTTTACCGGCTTCATGAAAGGTACGCAAGTGTATGAAGTGCTGAAATCAAGCGACGTATATGTGATGCCTTCGGTGTCGGAACCGTTTGGAATTTCACCCTTGGAAGCGATGCAATGCGGCGTTCCGAGCATCATCTCCAAGCAATCGGGTTGCGCCGAAATCTTGGACAAGGCCGTCAAAGTCGATTATTGGGACATCGAGGCAATGGCCGACGCCATGTATTCGATCGTTAGCTATCCTGCTATGTATGAATATCTTAGCGTGGAAGGCAAAAACGAAGTCGATCAAATCACCTGGGAAAAGGCCGGATTAAAAGTCCGAGCGATTTACGAGCAGGTTATTTAACCGTTTGAAGCGCCGTTTCTTTGAATTGCAACATGGCTTTCCACCAATCGGAATCGACCGAATAACGTCCGGCAGGGAAAATATTCCATCCGCCGCCAAAATAATAAGTAATTTCCGAACCTACGGTATAATCTCGCAAAAGCAAATATTGATGATTGTAAGTAAGCGTGTCGGTTGCGCCGGGCATATAAACGCCGACGTAAATCCTTGGATTCGGAGAAGTTACGTGGCCTTCACTCGGATTTTCGGCATAAGCGATCATGTCTTTCTCAAAAAACTTCACGCCATCCGGCTGGTGCGGCAGTTGATTGGTGTGCAAATAAATGCCGGCTGCCAGTTTCATTGGTTTGTCTTTCCCTTCGTATTTCACAACGGCTTTGTTCAGCAAACCATTAGCTTCCGTGGTAATGCGAACGGTTTTGCAATACGAATCGCCGGCGATTTCCACGTTGTGATAATACAAGGTAAATTCGGCAAGCAACGGGCCGGTAGCCGTTATTTCACAATCAACGTAAGGCTCGTGCAACCACAAGCTGTCGTTGGTGAAAGCCGCAATGCCGCCGGCGCCCAAAGTTTTTCCATTCACGGAATAGGCGTCCACGCCTTCCACTTGTTCGGAATGGTAATTTTCGTAGGTAAACATCTTGTCAATCATCGGCGCCGCTTGTTTTTTGAACCAAATATCAACGCCGTTGGATGTGTTCGGTTCGGCCGCAAGCAAAGTTTTACTATACATCCGGTAAGTCGCCAAATTGTTTTCCCAAGCGATGTCGTTGCGTTTTTCGGGCATTTTTTGAGCGGCATAAGTGAGCGGTTCCTCCGTTTTAGACGCATGCGAACACGACCAACTCAAACCAACTACCAAGAGACCAAATAGATACTTCCAATAATTTTTCATACTATTAATATTTAAAATTGTAAATAATTTTACTGTCTTTTCAATTCGCGCTCAATGTCGTATTCGTCGAACCGTTTTACATTTGTAACGATAAAATCGGAACGGATAAAATCGCCATATTCGTTACATTCATTGAGTGCGTCTTGCATCATTTTCGTTATATCTTCCTCTAAATGAATCAAAAAGAGAATATAAAAATAATTTCTTTCGATTTTTATTTCTTCTGTTTCGCCCTTGTATTTTTGGATTGAACAAAAAAATTCCTGCCTAATCAAATCGCGCTGGTAATCGGTAAACGGCTGCAATTGGTTTGACCGGAAAAAAGCATAAAAACGCAAATGGTTGCCTTTTCCGCCTAAACCGCTGAAAATGAAGACTTGCCGCTCGTCGGAAAATTCGGATTCCAAGGTTATTTTAGCTTGCAAGATCGACATCGCCACCCAATCTCTCAAAGCCGGGTCGAAACCGCTCCGACTGTATGCTTCAATGGCGCGAAACGCCTTCACATTGCCTGAAACGGCCAAAATCGACAAAATATATTTCTGGTCGGCCAAGGGCGTCTCGCTGTTCTCCAAGTATTCAATCAAATCTTCAATAGATTCGTTTTTCAAATTCCGGCGCACGGATTCGGTATAACGGAAATATTCCATTTGCTTCTCAACCGGAACAATGGTTTCCAACACGTGAATATTGTCATTTATTTCATTTCTTTCCATAAATCCAATGATTATCTTTTTTCCAAGTCACCTTGGTATAAAAGTAAAAATAAATATTTACCCAAGGCCGGATAAAATCGAAAACCGGCACCCGCCAACCGAACGAAGGTGTATGCAAGGCTTTGGCAGTACGATTGATGACAAGGTA
>JAISWY010000242.1 GCA_031270925.1 Candidatus Symbiothrix sp. | reverse complement strand
AGCTATTTTTGTAATCACGTGTTTTTGTCCCAAATCCATACCAATCCAATTGCGGCATCCGTAAACGGAATTGAAATAAGTATTCAAATCGCCGTCGAAAGCATCGGCAGGAGTGTGGGTTTGTACATTGGCGTCGTCGCGAAAGATTATCGTTCCCGTGAGTTCGTTTTCGGTGATTTGGGCTTGCAGCGCAAAAAACGTGCAAGCCCATAAACAACCGATTATCAGACGTTTATTCGTCATTATTTTACTATTAATTTTACTTGTTGCATTCCGCTTGCGCCCTTGCATTGCAAAATATAGCAACCCTGCGTCAAACGGGATGTTTCGAGCGATGCGGCGCCGGCAACCGTTTGTTGCTGCATCAAAATGCCTTGCACGGAATATACTTTCACGATGCCTTGACCTTTGATTTCAACCGGAGCGCCCTGTTTTACGAAAGTGGAAGCAAGCATCCAATCGCCTTGTTTTTGAATCGAAGGCAAGCCGACAACCTTACTGCCGTAAACTTCAAATTCGCGGATACGGTTCCAATTCTCACTTTGCAGGGCGACGGGAACTTCCAAACGAACATAACGACCGCGAACCGGCGCTGATAACAGCAATTCTTTCGATGCGATTTTGATCGAGTCGAAAGCTTCGGTAACGCCGGCCAAAGTCCAAGCCGTTCCGTTATCGCTTATCGAAACTTGATAACCTGAAATCCAATCATCAGTATCATAAACGATAAATTTGGTTATATCGTATGTATCTTCCAAATCAATCGTTGCCCATCCGTCGCCGTTTTGAACGTTAAACGCCCAGGGGTCGCATTTCACGGGTAGCAGAATATCTTCACCGGTATTTTCGTCGATTGCCGGTTTGTAATAATCAATATTGCCGTCGATTAAGTTGGCGGGCGTTTCACGGTCGCCGGCGTGCGAACCATCTTCCACGATGGTTTTGCCGACACTGATTAAATCGCCACGATTGACTTCTTCGGCAAACGTTCCGTAAATATCAAATCCGTAAATCCAAACGGCGTGGGTGCTTTCGTATTTATGCGGAACAAATTTGATGTAACGGGCGTTCATTCCGATGGCGCCGCTCTTGATGTTGTCGGTATATACGCCGTCGTCGTACAAAGCTTCTTCCCAATCTTCATCTTCCACGCCGGTGGTGCTGACGAAAACCGTATATTCATCGACATTGGTACCTTCGTCCATCAGTCTGGCATCGCGAAATTCGATGTATTCGATATAGTAAATATCCGGTAATGAGAAAATTACCCAGGGATCGCGTTCCTCGTTATTGTTTTCGCACCATTTATTGGCTTTGTCGCCGTTGGTATTCAAGCGTTCGCCGATCAGCAATTTGTAGGGGCTTTCCTGATCGTTGGCTTTGCCGCTGTAAGAATGGATATTGACGATGCGCTTGCCTTTTCCGCTCGGATCGGAAACGCTGATCAATCCTTCGGGACGAAGATAAACCGTAATGGAATAGACTTCCGAGAACTGTTCGTCTTCGGAGATAACCGTAATTTCAAAATCGTTCACATCGCCGAGCAAGCTTTGCAGGCCGGCGCCTTCCACGGTTGCATTCTCGTCGGTGGGTACGGCGTTCAAATTGATTTCGGTTGTTCCGGCAGGCACATCAACCTGATAAACCAATGTTGTAGGAGCAAAAGCTTGAGCGAACCAGCCGTTTTCGACCGTCAGCGATTTCAGAGTAGCGATTTTCGATTTGTCGGCACGGACAATCGTGATGCTATAGGTTTTCTTGTCGCTTCCGTTTTCTGCGGTAACTTCCACATCAAAGGGATTGGGGCCAATGGCAATGGGGAATGTTCCGTCGCCGACAACGCTTGCTTTCGAGTTGGTGGCCGCCGCCGTGATGGTAATCGAATCCACTTCCTTATCCACATAAACCACATAATCGGTTTGATTGCCGCTGAATGAAGGCGACAAAGCGCCACTCGATACCGACAAAAGGCTCAATGTAGCATCGTTTGCGGGGATAAACGCTTCACTTCCATATACTTCAAACTGGAAAAGACGGGAAGTTTTAGTTTCGATAATTTTTTCCATCGGGATTTCTAATTTGATGAAACGGCCTTTGACCGACGTGGCTAACACATAATCTTTATCGTATTCCAATTCTTCGTTATCCGTCTCAACTACCGGTTCGCCCCAACACGTGTTTTCGTCGCCGCTCGGCTTAATCAGGCTCAAATCGGGCGCCCATTCGCTCACGTAAATATTGCAGCCATAGAGGTTTTCTGCCGATTCCAGCAATTGGCAGTCGAGCAAACGGAAACGGTCAATTTCATATTGTTTTTCCAAATCAATAATAGCATAGCGATAGGGAGCTTCGCCATTCGGATAGCCGAAACACCATTTATTACTGATGTTGATGGTATTTCCGTCCAGCAGATTGATGGCCGTTTCGCGCGGATTCTGGTTGCTTTCCCTGTAGAAATCCAAAATCGTTTTCCCGACGGAAATCAAATCGCCGCGATCGACTTTTTCGGCAAACGTTCCGTAGATGTCGAAACCGTAGATGCGACAGGCGTTTTCGGTTTCGCCATTGGTACGCACGCCTTTATCCATGATTTGGAATTTAACGTAACGCGCTCTTTTCGGAGCGTCCAGCACATCGGTTTTTACATCCGATTCGCTCGTTTCCGTTTTATCCACTACTACTTCCCAAACCGATTCGTCGTATTCTTCCAAAACCGGATCGTAGGGATATTCGGTCGCTACCGAAATTTGATAAGCCGCCACATTGGAGAAATTCTTTTCGAAAGGCTTCACGTCGCGGAACTCGAATTTATCCACATCGTAATAATCCAGCAACTCGATAACCACCCAGGGTTGCACGCTTGAGTTATCACACCATTTCAATTTCAAAGCAGGATTGAGCAGAAGGTTGTAAGCGCCTTCGCCCCAATTGGCTTGATGACTGTAAGAGTGAATGCTCGCCGTAATCTTACCGATGCTGTTTTCCGGTATCCGGTTGATGAGCTGACTTTCGGCATAGCTTCCCATACAGAAGAAAAATGCCGTTAAAACAAGTAACAATTTTCTGATTTTCATAAAAATTTATTTTTAGGATGTTATTTAATTTTGTTTCAATCGCTGCTCCCGCAAATTGACTTTTCCGCCCGCCCACAAAGTCGGCCGAACAGTTGCCAAAGACGTTAAATCGACATAAGTATAACTCAAATCCAATTCGACGGTAACCAGTTCGTAACGTTGATCGGTCGGCGAATCGGTAACAATGCGATTAACGACGGCTCCTTTGGGAGTTAATTGTAAATCGGGATTCACGCCTTCCATCGTGATTTGGTCATCCTTAATCGTCAATTCAACGAGAAATTTTTTCCGGTCATACGAGTTCCGGTCGAATTTTCCGGCATAGAAATAGCAAACGGAATCAGAGATTGCATAGAAGCTTTTCGTATTGATTTTCGACAGGGGTTCGATGGGTGCAGAATCGGTGCCTTTGTTCGGTTCGCCGTTGGATTTCGCCTGATAAACCCGGATTTCACCCATATAATCGCCCGAAAAATCATTCTTCAAACTCAAATGATAGAGCGCGGTTCCGTAATTGGGAGAGATTTGATAATCCGAAACGGAAGCGATTTTAACGGGAATCACATAATCGGCGTATTTATCGGTCAGTTTATTAATGTCGATGGTCATTGCCGAAACGCCCCGGATGTCGTTTT
>JAISWY010000212.1 GCA_031270925.1 Candidatus Symbiothrix sp. | reverse complement strand
GCCTTTTTCCACAAAAACCATATCGCCGATATACAAATCGAGGTTTTCGATAATATCGGCATTATGTAGCGAGGCGCGTTTGACGGTTGTTCCCGAAAGTTGTACGGGGTCGAGGTTGGCGACCGGCGTAACGGCGCCCGTCCGTCCCACTTGATAAGACACCGAATTTAAGCGCGTTAAAGCACGTTCCGCTTGGAATTTATAGGCAATCGCCCAACGCGGCGACTTGGCGGTTAAACCCAAAAAGCGTTGTTGTTGCAAGGAATTGACTTTGATTACAACGCCGTCGGTCGCTACGGGCAGATTTTTTCGTTTGATATCCCAGAATTGCAGGAAATCGAAAACTTCCTGCAAGCTACGGCAAACGCGCATTTCATCGGAAACTTTGAAACCCCATGTGCGGGCTTTTTGCAGATTGCCGGAATGTGTGTCGGCCGGAAGATTTTCGCCGAGCATATAATAAAGGTAAGCGTCTAATTTCCGGGCGCTTACGACAGATGGATTTTGTAGTTTCAAGGTTCCCGACGTGGCGTTGCGTGGGTTGGCGAAAAGCGGTTCTTCTTGCTGTTCGCGTTCTTTGTTCAGTTCTTCGAAAACAGGCCAGGGCATCAACACTTCGCCGCGGATTTCAAATTCCGAAGGGAAATCGTTTCCGTGCAATTTCAGCGGTATGCTTTTGATGGTCTTGATGTTGGCGGTAACATCGTCGCCTTTTTCGCCGTCGCCTCGGGTAACGGCGCGGGTAAATTCGCCGTTTTCGTAAATCAGCGAGATGGAAGCGCCGTCGAATTTCAATTCGCAGACCAATTCAAAATCCTGATTCAGAGCGCGTTTGGTTCGCTCGTAGAAATCCATGACTTCGCCTTCGGAATAAGTGTTAGCGAGCGAAATCATCGGATAACGGTGCGCTACTTGCGTGAAGGATTGGTTGATGTCGCTTCCTACACGCTGAGTGGGCGAATTGGAGTCGTACAATTCGGGGTGTTCGGCTTCCAATTTTTCCAGTTCCTTCAATTTCATGTCGAAATCGAAATCGGAAATTGTGGGTTGTGAAAGCACGTAATATTGATAATTCCACGCTTCAATATCTCGCCGTAGCGCTTCGATTTGTTGTTTTACCGTTTCCATTGAAAATTTTCTATAAAATGTTGAATATCAGTGTTTATGTGATCCAAAACGGGAGCGATTGAGTCCCGGTTGGTTGTCTGGTCGAAATAGAGTGCGCCGCGCAGGAATGAATGAACGCTATCGGTCAGCAGGAATTGCGTGGGAGATGCCGTATTGCCTTGAATTTCAAAAAGTAAACAATATACTTTTTCATTCGGGTTATCAAATTGTCGAATATGAATATCTTGCGATCGGCCGGCTTGTTTTTCAAGCAAATATCGGCTTTCGTCGCTCAAATTTTTCAAAGAAGTATGTTTCAACGAAAAAAAGCTGCAATAAATTTGGGCTTTCCATTTCGGATAAATAATATTGAAATCATTTTGGGAGCTTATATTCAACACCGCTTCATTGGATAAGTCGAAAATACAGTTTTCAAAATTCGCTGAATGATACGTATTTGCCGGTAAATCGATGCGGAAATAGCCGGAAGGTTTAGGGGAATAATCGGAGCAACTTGTTCCCAAAAAGCAGCAGATGATGAGGTAATAATGATATTTCATAACTTACATTTCAATCACTTGTTTTTCCGTTCATTGCGATTAAATTTTCTATTTTTAGCCGTTTAATATCGAATCCCAAAACTGTAGCAACTGCCTCATCTATAATGTTTAGGGATGCCCCTGTATCTACAATAAAATTAAAGTCTTTTTTGTTTTTATTCCGATAAACAAAAACGCCTCTTTTCAAATGGAGACGCGGATTGTATTCCGGGTTTGGCAATAATACAAAAGTATCGGAATAGCGTTGCTTAATGCTTTCCCAACTTTCTGATTTTTCTTTTTCGGATACTTTCATAATTGCAATTTTTAAAATTAAGAATTTTTCTGCAAATATACATGGATTTTTTCAATCGAACACGTTATATTGTGGCTTTTTTATCGAAAATTAAATATTACTTTTGCACTCACTAAAAAAAGAAAAACATGAAATTATTATCTCCCTCGCAATGGCCGGATTACCAACTAATCGATTCGGGCGGATACGAAAAATTGGAACGTTTCGGAAAATATATTTTGCGTCGTCCCGAACCGCAGGCCGTTTGGCGTAAATCGTTGTCCGACAAAGAATGGGAAGCGAAGACCGAGGCATGGTTCAAAAAGGAAAAAGGGAAAAACGGAGTCGACGGAAACGAGAAAGGCGAATGGATTTTGCATCCGAAAATGCCGCCGCAATGGTTTGTTTCGTATCGCTATAAGGAAATGAATCTCCGGTTTCGCTTGGGATTGACGGCGTTTAAGCATGTAGGAATTTTCCCGGAGCAGACGGCTAATTGGAATTATATTTATGATGCAATTAACGGCTTTCAGGGGATGGCGGGTCAAGCCCGGCATAACGATGCAATTAAAGTTTTGAATTTATTTGCCTACACGGGCGGGGCTTCATTAGCAGCCAAGGCCGCAGGCGCTGAGGTTACGCATGTCGATTCGGTCAAGCAGGTGTTGAACTGGTCGCGGGAAAACATGGAAGCATCGAAACTCAATAATATCCGTTGGGTGTGTGAAGATGCTTTGAAATTCGTAAAGCGCGAGGTAAAACGAGGGAATCGTTATCAAGGAATTATTTTAGATCCGCCGGCATACGGTCGCGGACCCGAAGGCGAAAAATGGATTTTAGAAGATCAAATCGCCGAATTGATGGGAGCTTGCAGTCAATTATTGGAAGCCAAGCTATCGTTCTGTGTATTAAATCTTTATTCGATGGGATTCTCCTCGCTGATTGCCGAAAATTTGATGAAATCGTATTTCCCGAAACAAAATCAAATGCAATTCGGCGAATTATTTATTTCGGATAATGCGGAAAAAAAGCTACCTTTGAGCGTTTTTTGTCGATTTAATAGTTTATGAAACAATATTTGAATTTGCTACAACGGGTTATGGGTGAGGGAGTTCTAAAAGAAGACCGCACCGGCACGGGAACCGTCAGCGTTTTCGGTCATCAAATGCGCTTCAATCCGACAGACGGCTTTCCGCTATTGACTACGAAAAAATTGCACTTGAAATCAATTATTTACGAATTGCTTTGGTTTTTGAAAGGCGACACCAACATACAATTTCTGAGCGATAACGGCGTGCGTATCTGGAACGAATGGGCAGATGAAAACGGCAATTTAGGCCCTGTTTATGGTTCGCAATGGCGCTCGTGGCCGGATTACAACGGCGGGCATATTGATCAGATTTCGGAAGTTATTGATACGATTAAAAACAATCCCGATTCGCGGCGTATGATTGTAAGCGCGTGGAATGTGGCCGATATTCCGAATATGAAACTGCCGCCCTGTCATTGCTTTTTCCAGTTTTATGTGGCTGATGGAAAATTGTCTTTGCAACTGTAT
>JAISWY010000202.1 GCA_031270925.1 Candidatus Symbiothrix sp. | reverse complement strand
TTTATTAAAAACATTCAACATGGAGAAACGCTTCGTATTTTCTTCCGATGAATTTGGCAATGAAATCTTATCGGAAGAAACTGACCGGCAAACCGTTAACAGTATCATGTCCGACAGACAAGAATTTTCTATCCGTTTCCTGTCTGATAATCTAAGGAAAGCGAAATAAACAAGATACAACAGTTAATAGAGTGCCGTTTTTACGTAGAGACTGTTTTTTACATTTTCCGACGATATTTGAGCGGGCGTAATTCAGAAAATATTCTAAAAAGTTATAATTCTAAATAAGAAACAATTACCTTTGTAACTAAAATTCAATTAATTTCATTATGATGAAAAAAACATTTATTTTTATCTCAATCATCTCTGCAATGATTTCATTTTCAGCTTGTAACAAAACAGCAACGGTAAAAGGAATCGACGTGGCCAATATGGACGCCGCCGCGATTCCGGGCAACGATTTCTACCAATACGCCGATGGCGGTTGGATGGCGTCGCATCCTCTCAAACCCGAATTTGCCCGCTACGGCACGTTCGATGCACTCCGCGAACAAAGTCAGGAAAAAGTGAAAAACCTGATTGTCGAACTTTCGCAAAAAACCAACGAAGAAGGCAGCCTGTCCCAAAAAATCGGCGATTTATACGCTTTGGCCATGGACGGCGACCGCCTGAACGCCGAAGGTTCCGCGCCACTCGTTCCGTATCTCGCGAAAATCAACGCCCTGCAAGACAAAAAGGATTTGACGGCTACTTTGGCCGCCCTGTTCCGCGACGGCATTTCGCCGTTCTTCTCGCAGTGGGTTTACGCCGACGATAGGAACAGCTCAATCAACATTTTCCACATCAATCAAGGCGGATACCGGATGGGCGACCGTGATTATTATTTGGAAAACGATGAAAAAACCGTCAATATCCGCGCCAAATACGCCGAAGTAATTACGAAACTGTTTTCCCTTTCGGGATTCAGCGCCGAAGAAACGCAAAAAGCTTCCGAAGCCATCCTTCGCATCGAAACGCAATTTGCCGCCATCGCTTCTTCCCGCGAAGCTTTACGCGACCCGGTGGCCAATTACCACAAGATTTCGATTGACGAATTAATTAAGTTATCGCCTGAAATAGATTGGGTTAATTATTTTCCCGCTATCGGAATTAAAAACATCAAAGAATTGAATGTCGGACAGTTAGCGCCTGTCGCCGAAGTAAGTAAAGTCATCCGTAACGAATCCTTGGCCGATTTGAAATATTTCCTTTTATGGAATGCGATGACAACATTCTCCGGCTACCTGAGCGACGAATATTCCGCCGCCACCTTTGAGTTTTACGGCAAAACCCTTTCGGGCAAAGAAAAACAACGCGATCGCTGGAAACGCGCCGTGGACGTGATCGACGGTTCACTGGGCGAAGCTGTAGGACAAATCTACGTCGAAAAATATTTCCCGCCCGCCGCAAAAGCCAAAATGATCGACTTGGTTCACAACTTGCAAACCGCTTTGAAAGAACGCATTACCAAACTCGAATGGATGAGCGACGAGACCAAAGTCAAAGCGCACGAAAAACTGAATGTCTTCCACGTGAAAATCGGCTATCCCGATAAATGGCGTGATTACAGCGCTTTAAGTATCAACAAGGCCGACAGTTATTTCGACAACATCGTCCGGTCCAATCAATTCGACATCAATTATATGATCAGCAAATTCAACCAACCCGTCGATAAGGACGAATGGCTGATGACGCCGCAAACCGTAAACGCCTATTACAACCCGACGACCAACGAAATCTGTTTCCCTGCTGCCATCCTGCAACCGCCTTTCTTCAATTTCGATGCCGACGATGCAGTTAATTACGGCGCTATCGGCGTGGTTATCGGCCACGAAATGACGCATGGCTTCGACGACCAAGGCCGCCAATTCGATAAAGACGGCAATCTGGCCGATTGGTGGACGCCCCAAGATGCGCAACGCTTCACTGAACGTGCACAAGTTTTGGTTGATTATTTCGATAATATCGTGGTTTTGGATACGGTTCACGCCAACGGCCGCTTCACTTTGGGCGAAAATATCGCCGACCAGGGCGGTTTGCAAGTTTCTTGGCAAGCTTACCAAAATACATTAAAAGGAAAATCGACTCCTGCGCCGATTGATGGATTTAGCGATGCACAACGCTTCTTCTTGGCTTACGCTACGGTTTGGGCGAGCAATATCCGCGATGAGGAAATTTTGCACTTGACGAAAGTCGATCCGCACGCCTTGGGTCGCTGGCGTGTAAACGGCGCACTCCCGCAAATCGATGCTTGGTACGATGCGTTTGATGTAAGGCCGGAAAACGATTTGTTTGTTCCGAAAGATAAGCGGGTCGCAATTTGGTAATTGCACTAACGTACTTTTATTGATAACCTCCATTGCACTTTGTGCTTTTTGGGGGTTATTTTATGACCATTCTTTGCTTGACGGAAGACGGCAAACGGGAATCTTTTTACTCGGTGTTCAAAAACAGCCATATCCGTAATGTTTATTCAATTTTATGGTGCTAAATTACTCAATATTGGGGAGATGGGCAATTTTTATACCCAAAAAAAACGCCCCCGAAACTCGAAGGCGTTTTCCATTTATCAAATCAACTCCAAATTACTTAACCAATACCTTATGGATAGTGGTCTTTCCTTCCGATTGAACATTTACAATATACGCACCTTGCACCAAATTGATAACCAATTCCTTATCGGCTACCTTTTGTGTGGTAAGCAAGTTACCCGCTACCGTATAAACCGATACAGATGTGCCTGATTGATAATTGCTTACGTGCAATTCTCGATTGGCTGCGTAAAGCGAACCGATTCCGATTTGATCGATACCGACGTCGTGTCTTGTCGTGAACGACCAAGGAACATTTGCAGTCAATCCTTGCAGGTAACCGGCTTCTACAACTACCTCATACACCGTGTTATATTCCAACGGAGCATGTGCGATAACCAGACGGCGGCTCGGGATCGGAAAACCATCTATGGCGGCAACAACTCCTTCATTCGAACCGTTGATAGTTACTTTCGGTGCAACTCCAAACGCTATACCTATGAATATATTCTTGTTAAATTCAAGTGCAATTTCCGCATCTATTGCCACATCTTCTGCATCTTTCGCCGGGATATAAGTATCTACGGCAAGCGGAGTTTCAAAAGTTGTGAAATAAACATTAACGTCAGAATAAAGTCCCTTAACTGCCGTTTTAGGAATAACAACCTGATATTCAAGACCTTCTGAAAAAGCATCGTGAGCAATGGTAATCGTTGCACCTTCGGAAGTAGCGTCAACACCGCTTACTTCGCCTCCAAATTGATCCAGAATCTTAACCTGACTCAAATTGGGTTCGCCGTAAGTATTAATATCCTTATCGAACGTTACCGTAACCGTAGCATCCAAAGCTATGTCGGAAACCCCATTGGCGGGCGACGAACTTGCATACTTAATATCTACGGTTTTGAACTTCCATGTGATCGGTTCCGCCGATACTTGTGCTTTATAAGAAGGAATTACTTCGGCAGGAATGCTGACAGTGTATTGTTTACCCGGCAACAGATTATCGTGCGTAATCACTACTTTTTTTCCACCCCATATTCCTACAGGCGGCACGAAGTCGGCAGCTACTACATTTTTGTCATTGTCTGTAATTGTAACAACCGGACGTTCAGGAATCGGAATGACCCCAGAACCGTTCCAAACGCTTACATTCTTATTGAAAGTAATTGCAATTTCTGCATCCAAAGCAACACTTGGCTCATTTTCTGCCGGAATTTTGGCTGTTATTGCCAGTGTTTCTTCGGTAGTAAATGTCCAATCTGTAATATCCTCTTCCAAACCGTTGATAGCCGAAGCCGGAATGTTAATCGTATATTCCGTATTGTAATCCAATGTCAATGGCGGACGGGTGAATATCAATTTGGAAGAAGGAATATCTTTTTGGCTATAATTACCGTCTTTCAATTCGGGAGTAATCGGTTCTTCGTTAATCGTAATGCCTTCTAAGGAACTTCCGGCAATTGATTTGTCGAACTGAACGGTAAAAGCGGTAGTACTGTTAACCTCAACTTTTTCTGCACCTTTGGTCGGGAAAAATTCTTTCGCCTCAGGCGCCGATTCCGTTGTAAACGAGAACGAGTAGCCGCCGAAACCTTCGATGGTAGCCGCCGGAACCGTTACGGTATAAATAGTGTTGTAAGCCAAAGGAGCGTCGGGCGTAATCGTCAATACTTTGCTTGTGCCCGAACCTTCATCGACAGCAATATCCACAATGGTTTCGCCGGCTTTCAAGGTAACGAGTGTTACATCCAACGGAACGATGTCTTTTGAGAATGTGAGCGTAATCGGTTGATTTATTGCTGCTGCGGGTGCATCTTCAACAGGGTTCGTAGAAACTACGTCTTGAATATAATCGATCTTCAAATCGTCAATATAAATTGTTTGACCGCTTATATTTTTAATAGCGATATGCGCCGCATTAGCGGGAACAGTATCGGCAAATTCGACATAGTTGCCATTTCCGGGTTCTCCATAAGGAATCGGATAAGCATGTTCCACAAAACCGGTAAAATTAGCGATATCGCTTTCTCCCGCCGTAGTGGTATAACCTAATTCCCATTTCGCATCGACGGTAGTGGCTTGTATTTTATAACTAATCACTTTTGCGGCAGCTGTAGTTCCCAATTCGGGAGAAATGATATAAACATTATCTTCCGGCACTAAACTCGACTGTAACCTGAATTCACCGCTCTCAGTCGCGCTTGTCGGATGATTGCTCCGGAAACAAGGCGACAAAAATGGATCGCTGAAATCGTAGTCGTATGGGAATGTTGAAATACTGTTACAAATATAATTGCTAACAGTTACGGTTAGCGTATCGTTTGCCTCATTAATATCGCCCGGAAGAACGGTATAAACTTTCACTATATAATCGCCTTCGGCTGAAAAATCGGCTTTTTGTTCGAAAGTAAACGCTTCCGATTCGGAGCCGGCCACCAAATTGGCTGTAATGGAACCTGTGCCTTTCACGTCGCCGTTCACGGAATATGCTACCGGAATTTCGGTCAATGTTTGAGTGCCTGTATTTTTTACTTTAACGGTAATCGCTTCGGCATTCGTCAGATTCGCATATATGTTGGTTTCAAACTTCGCCAAATCGCTTACTTTTGCATCGGGTACCGCCGGACCGACTGCCAAATCATCCAAATAGATGTTTTGGCTATAAGCGGAAACAGCTTCCAAAATGAGTTGAGCTTTTCCACCTTCAATTGCAGGAATCAAAGCGTGGTATTGATACCATCCTTCGGCACTTTCCGCCGTTGCGGTCGCCGTTGGGGTTTCATAACCTACAACAAGGCTCAAAATCGGTTGTTCCTCAGCTCCAATAACACCGGTTGCATTAGCGTAAATATTCACACCATCGTTGCTATAGCCTGCCCTATAAATCCAAATCGAAACTTCCTGTTCGCTGGTTACCGTAAATTGGGGAGAAACCAATACGGCTTTATTACCTCCCGGCGACCAGTACGCATTATAGAACAATGCACCGCCATCTCTCAGTACAGGCGAAGGAAAATCGTCTTGAGTAGATTGAACAACTTCCCAATACTTAGTATTAGTAGAAGTGCTTGTCCATCCATCGTTTTCACTTAAATCAGCGTCGAAACTTTCCGTCCAAGCAGCAGGCTTAACAGGAACTACCTTATTGACTACGCTTACTTTGGCCGTATCGTTTTGAGGTATTACATCAGCAGCCAAATCGGTATAAACTTTAATTACATAAGTTGCCTCTGCAGAAAGGTCTGCTTTGGTAGTAAACGGATATTCAATTTCTTCTCCTACTGCAAGAGAAGCGATTTCTTCGCTTACCACAGCGCCGTCGTTCACTTGGTACTTAACGGGGATAGATGTCAGTTCCGAAGTTCCGAAGTTTTTCACTTTAACCGTAACCGTTTCGGTTGCCGATTTATTCAATCCGCTGATTGGCGACACAATGGCGGTAACGCCTGCGTTATACGGCACAACCAGTTCTAAATGCAGATTATCCACATAGAGATTGTTTCCAAAAGTACCAACACCTTCCAAAATAATATAACGAATAACCGTAGATGCTTCTTTCGGAATATCAATTGAATATTGATACCAATTATCGCCCTCCGTTTCAACCGGCTCCAAAGTAGTATGCCTGTAAATGGTTTTCGTAATAACGGCATCTGCAATATCTTTGGTTGTGGATACATAAACCGTTAATTTTTCGGCATGGCCAGGACCGCCATCTCCCGAAACGTCGCTGTTGCGATATACCCACCAAGTAAATCTCAAATCGGCGTCCACCGAAACAGCCGGAAGTGTCAAGTAACCTATTGTATTGTTATATAGAAAACCATTATAATAAATCATACCTCCATCTCCATCTTGAGGAATGCAGTCCGGATAACCACCGGAAGTACTGTGTTTCCATAAGTTATTAGTAGGAGAAGTACTCAACCAACAAGCCGACGGCGGGAAAGTTGCATTACTGAAACTTTCCGACCATGGAGCGGTAATCGCCGAACAAACCGTATTGGAAATGGTTACGGTTTTAGCATCGTTAGCCGGAGCTTCGTCATCGGTTAAAAGCGTATAAGCCTTGATGGTATAGGAACCGCCGGCCGAAAGATCGGCTTTATCCGTAAATTCGTGTGTAATTTCCGTACCGGATGCAATAGCTGAAATAACATAGGTTCCGATAACCGTACTATTTACTTCGTATTTAACCGTTACGTTGGAAAGCGATTCCGAGCCGAAGTTTTTTACTTTCACTTCAACTGTTTCGGCATCACTCAAATTCACACCTGTAACCGGCCTTACGATAGCTGTAACTCCGGCGTCTTTTTCGGCAGGAGCTTCAATTTGAATATTGTCAATCGCAACATAATAATTCAAATCGGTAGGATTTTCAGGCACCGAAGCATTAGCAGGAGAGAAGCAATGCACACCAAGATAGTAAGTGCCATTGGACGGAACGGTAAACGTTTTTGTTTCCAGTGTATAACTTGTACCGCTATTATTATAAGTAAACAATGCCGTAGCACTTCCCAAAGTTACAGCATCCGCAGCATTGGCTATTTTCACTTCCAAATTTCCGCTACTGGGTAATACTCTACGTCTAAAAGTCAACGTATAAGTAACACCTGATTTCAGTGTTAATCCCTGAGAAACCAACCATGAATCGGTGGCTAATGTCTCGTGAGCGTTACAAATAACCTTTCCCGTATTTCCTTGTGTATAACCACTACTGAACCACACCCAAGCTTTACCTTGCGTGGTAATTTGCGTCCAAGAGTTCAAAGACTCCGCCGTTAAAAAATCTTCCGCAAAGACTGTGCTTTGCGCGTAACTCGTACTACCCAATAGTAGAAGAGTTAGTAAAAGTAAGTAAATCTTTTTGCTCATACTTTTCTTTTTTTACATTAAACATTTATTATTACAAACAAGTTGCAAATATAGGACATTAATTAAAAAATTCAGCAAAAAGATTGTTAAAAATACGATTTGTTACAAAAATACCATGAATATGGTACTTTTACACAATTATTTCTCCGAATTAAGAATGGCATTTACCTCGTCGATAGACATGCCGGTCATTTGTGCTACTTGTATTACAGGTAGCCCGGTTTTGGTCATTCGTTTGATTATAGTGTACATACCTTGTTGCATGCCTTCTTTACGACCGCGTAACACTCCTTCCTTACGACCGCGCAATATACCATGCTGTATGCCTTCTTTCATGCCCAATTCCCGTTGATAGTCTAATGCCAACTGAACATCCCAGTCGTCGAATACGCTACTGTTATACCGTTTCATATCTTTGTCGTTTAATTTGTCAAATTCCGTCGTTTCAAA
>JAISWY010000181.1 GCA_031270925.1 Candidatus Symbiothrix sp. | reverse complement strand
TCAACGATTTTAACAATTCCTACAACGAACCCTATATGCGCCAGTATTTCAATTTCCCGTGTTTCGACGATTATCCCGCAGTGGGCATTTCGTGGGAACAGGCGCGTGCCTTTTGCGTTTGGCGCACCGAATATTTGAAGCGTTCGTTAGACGGCGCACACCGATACCAACTCGAACCTTACCGCTTGCCGACGGAAGCCGAATTTGAATACGCCGCCCGCAGCGGTAGATCCGAAAACAAATATCCGTGGCGACAAGATACGCCGGTGGGCGATAAGGATTGTTTTCTCGGAAACTTCAAGCCGGGCGACGGGAATTATACGCAGGACTGTTATTTGACGACTTCGCGCGTGGCCTCTTTCGCTCCCAACGAGTTCGGTTTGTACGATATGGCAGGCAATGTGGCCGAATGGACTTCGAGCGCCTATCTGGAATCCGGCCCTGAAATCATGAACGACATCAACCCGCAATATTACTACAATGCCGCCCGGGAAGATCCCTATTCGATGAAACGGAAAGTCATTCGCGGAGGCTCTTGGAAAGATGTAGGGCAGTATCTCCGTTCCGATATTCGTTCGTTTGAGTATCAGAACGAACAGCGGTCGTACATCGGCTTTCGTTGCGTGCGTTCATACGCGGGCTGTTCCCAAGGGACAAAATGAGACAGTAAACAAGATTAAAGTAAACGAATAAACAAAATTTAGAATATGGGATTTAAAAGAAGATACAAAAACTTTGTAGAGAAGTTTTTATCCGGCGAACAGGGCCGTCGATTTTTTCATCTTTGTTACAATTGGGGAGCATCCATCGTTGTGATCGGAGCTTTGGCCAAGCTGGAACATTGGCCTTGGGGCTTGGGCAGCATTTTGATTACCATCGGTTTGCTGACCGAATTTTTCGTGTTCCTCATTTCGGGATTCGATACGCCCTCCAAAGAGTACATTTGGGAACGTGTTTTTCCGGTTTTGGATACCAATGAAGAAGGCGACCGGCCTTCATTTAAGGGTGGCGGCTATTTCGGCAATGGCGCGGCAAATACAGGGGAAAATGTCCCCCCGGCCCCGCAAACCGCATCGGAAACGGTAGTGAACCGAACTCCCTTGCAAGTACAGCAATCGTTCGGCATCCCCAACGCAGTCAATATCTCGGAAGAAGACCGCAACGCGCTGACCGAAAGCATCAAGAAAATGGCCTCTGCAGCCGACCAGCTCTCGAAGATGGCCGAGATGACCGAAGCTACGCAACAATACCTCGACCAGTTATCCGCCATGTCGGAAGACATGAAACGCTTCAGCACGGTTACCAACAACCTGACCGATGTTTCCGATGTGCTGCTCAATTCCTATAAATGTATTACCGACAATTCCGAAGGCATCAACAATTCTTCGCGCGGATACGTTCAACAGATGGTAAATCTGAACCACAATATTCAAGGATTGAATACGATTTACGAAATCCAATTGAAGAGCATCAGTTCACAAATCGACGTCATCGAACGGATCAATTCGGGTTTGATGCGAATTAAGGATTTGTACGAAGGCTCGATAGTCGATAGTTCGGTGTTCCGAAGCGAAACCGAAAAGATGGCGCAACAGTTGCACGCGCTCAACGGCGTTTACAACCGCTTGCTCAATGCGATGACGATGAATATGTACGGTGCAGGCAGTAATAACCCGCAACTCTGATTCATTCTCAATTCTCAATTCTCAACTCTCAATTAAAAAAGATGGCCGCAAACAGCGCAAATTCCCCAAGACAAAAGATGATTAACCTGATGTATCTGGTTTTCATCGCCATGCTCGCCCTCAATGTTTCTTCGGAAGTGCTGGACGGCTTCGCCCTGGTAGAAGCAACCATGCTTCGCTCGGTAGAAGCCTCATCGCAACATAACGACCGTATTTTCAACGATTTGAAAGATTACCGGATGCAGAATCCCGACAAGGCGAAACAATGGTACGACAAGGGTGAACTGGTAAAAATTAAATCCGATTCGTTGTTTGATTTTATTCAAGATATGAAACAGCGAATCGTTGTGAAAGCCGACGGTAAAAAGGGCAATCCCGCACAGATCAAGCATCCCGACGATTTGAATGCGGCATACGAAGTGATGTTCGAGCGCGGTAAAAACTATGCCGGAAAACTCAAAGCCGACATCGATAACTATCGCAATTGTGTGGATTCTCTGGTAACAAATCCGTCCATCAAAAACATTATCAAAAACAACCTGAGTACCGAACCTTCGGAAAAAGCCCGGGAAAACAAGCAGACATGGGGCGAATCGATGTTTTGGCAAATGCCTGTGGCGGCAGCCGTTACATTGCTTACTAAATTACAAAACGACATCCGCTACGCCGAAGGTCAGGTCTTGACCGATCTGGTAAAAAACATCGACG
Source organism: Candidatus Symbiothrix sp. (assembly GCA_031270925.1). Taxonomy (GTDB): domain Bacteria; phylum Bacteroidota; class Bacteroidia; order Bacteroidales; family Azobacteroidaceae; genus Azobacteroides. The sequence goes on along the minus strand of JAISWY010000181.1, from coordinate 1,806 downwards.
TCATGGACTATCGCGTAAACAAACTGGAAGCATTCGTGATTCCCGAAACGCAAACCGTGATGCGGGGAACGCCTTACCGCGCCCATATCGGTTTGTTGGCACAGGATTCGACCCAACGGCCGAAAGTGTTTGTGAACGGAAGCTATTTGAACGATGATGCGGATGGATGGTATATAGCGGGAGCAGGCTCAACCGGCACTTTCCCCGTTCGCGGTTATGTTGAAATGCCGAGTCGCGACGGTTCATCGTTCAGTGTGCCTTTCTCGACCGAATATTTCGTCGTTCAGCCGAGCGCTACCGTAGCCCCGGTTTTGATGAACGTACTGTATGCCGGAATTGATAACGACATTCAAATAGCCGTGCCGGGCGTACCGGGACAAAATGTTACGGCAACCATTTCCAACGGGACATTAACGCGCAAAAACAACGATATCTGGGTGGCAAAACCCAAAGTGGGCGCCGACGCTGTGATTGCTGTTACAGCCAAAGTGGGAGGCCGCACTCAGGAAATGACGCGAAACACATTCAGAATACGTCCCTTGCCCGATCCGGCTCCGTATATCAATATCTCGAAACCCGACGGCAATACGGAACGATACAAAGGCTCGAAACCCTTGGCGAAAGCCGCTCTGGTGTCGGCCGACATCTTACGCGCAGCCATGGACGACGGTATTCTCGACATCAATTTCAACGTCTTGCGCTTTACGATGGTTAAATTCGACAATCTGGGCTTCCGTATTCCGCTGCCTTCCGACGGCGCACGCTTTTCGGAACAGCAAAAAGACGCGGTACGAGGAATGCAACGTGGACAAACCGTTTTAATCAGCGATATTGTGGTAAGAGACCCCGCCGGCGGAGAGCGGACTTTGACGGCGCCGATGGATATACGAATCAATTGAGAATTGAGAATTGAGAATTGAGAATTAAAAATTATTTAGAAACATACATATTTATGAAACATACTGGTTTGCTTTTTGCTTTTTGTTTTTTGCTTTCAATGCAAGCGATTGCGCAGGAGCCGGCGCGAAGAACACGCCAGCGGCCGGGAGCGGAAAAAGATTCCTCTGCCGTATCGAATCTGACGGAACGCGCGAAAATCAAAAACGAGACGGAATCGAAACAACCGGCGCACATCGTTTGGGAGCGCATCATTTATCGCCAAGTGGAGGTTAGCAAGGCGGAAATCAACGCTGCGCTGTATTATCCCGTCAGGCCGCAAAACGGCCGGCAAAACCTGTTCTCTTTGCTCTTCAAATTAGTGGCCGACGGCAAAATTCCCGCCTATCAATACGACGAAATAGAAAGTTTCACCGATGCTTATAAAGTCAATTTTGAAGAAATCATATTGAAACGTCTGCAACTGCTCTATACCAAACAGGGCGACCGTTTTGTCGTGGACGAACGCGACATTCCGAGTTCGGAAGTTACCGCCTACATGATTAAGGAAGGTTATGCTTTCGATCAGGCGACCGGCTCGTTCAAAAACACGGTTCTGGCGATTTGTCCCATTCTCATACAGGAAGATTTTTACGGCGGCGGCGCTCAAAAAACAGCCTTGTTTTGGGTAAAATACGACGATGTCCGTCCCTACCTTTCCCGGGAAATGATCATGACCTCGAATTACAACAACGCGATGACTTACACGCTCGACGACTATTTCCGCAAGAATCTCTATGTGGGCGAAATCCTTAAAACCGTCAATATGATGGGACAGAGTTTGGCCCAGCAAGCCGGCAGCGACCCCGAAGCCCTGAAACATGCGCAAGACAGCATCGAATCGCAACTGAAAACTTTCGGCAAGGACTT
>JAISWY010000177.1 GCA_031270925.1 Candidatus Symbiothrix sp. | reverse complement strand
CGCCTGCTTAGGCCAAGTGAACCCGCAGTGCGTTTGGTGATTGCCCATGCCTCCGGCAATACCGTCGATGTCGTCGCCGTCGTGCCGGACAGAGAAGATGACTTCGGCATTGTTTTCGTGATTGACGCCCCAAATGTCGTTAAAATTTTCGAGCAAGCGATATTGGGTCTTGGCTATTACTTCGTTGGCATATTCAACGGCTTTTTGCAGTTTGGCAATATTCGGCTCAGGCTTTGTCGGGTCGATTTGCTCGTTTGCAATGGATTGAATCTCTGCTTTGGTAACCGGTATTTGTCCCCAAGTGAGATAGAGTTTTGCCAAAATCGTATTTACAGCTGCCTTGCTCGGATTGGATTTTTGCGCGTCGTATTCCGGCAAATGTTCCGCCGCTTCGGTCAAGTCTTTGACTGCTTGGGCGTAAACATCGTCGATCGGCACACGCTCGCCGACAATAGCATCCGAGTCCAGGATAATAGGCACTTCGCCGAATGTCTGTACAAGTTTGAAGTAACTGTGTCCGCGAATGAATTTGGCGCGGGCTATCTGATAGTTTTTTTGCGCCTGTGTCAGATTTCCATTGACGGGAGCGGCTTCAATTTCTTTGATTGCCAAGTTGGCAGCGCCGATACTGGTGTAGGGATCGCTGAAAAGTTCAATCACAACATCGTTATACTCGTCGATGTCTAAGCGGGTAATCTTGACGGGCGTGGCGGCTTCGTCATACACGGCGGCAGCCACTTCGGTAAGCCCGTCGGCAAAGAACGTATTATACGAACTTAACCATTGCAAGGGAACATACGCGGCGTTGACCAGTGCGCTTGCTTCCGCTTCGGTTTTTATTCCGGTATTGTCCGTATTTTCTCCGTTACCGGAATCATCGCAAGCTGCCAATGCAAGGCTCAAAAGCGCAATCAGCGCTAAATTTTTTAATGATTTTTTCATTTCAATAAATGTTTAATTGTGAATATTATAAAAAATAAATTTACAAGGTAATACTTATTCCCGCCATGAAACTTCGTGCAGAAGGGTAAACGCCCAAATCGATGCCGCTTGCCACTTCGGGGTCGTAACCTCGATAGGGCGTAATGGTACATAAGTTGCGGGCGGAAACAAACAGACGGGCGCTGACGTCAATGGCTTTTGCTTTGAGCGACAGCGTGTAAGCCAATGTTATGTTTCTCAATTTCAGATACGAAGCGTCTTCTACATACCGGCTGTCGATTCGCGTAATTTTTGTACTGTTGATATGTGGAACGGTATTCGACGGATTGCTTGGCGTCCAGCTATCCAACAATGCCGCCGACATATTATAGGCGTCGCTTGATCGTTCGAGGTAACGCCGCAGCAAGTTGTAAACTTTGCTTCCCTGCGAACCGCTGAAAAGCAAATAAAAATCGAAGTTTTTCCATTTCAAAGAGGAAGTGAAGCCGTAAGTGAAGTCGGGTTGAATGCTGCCCAATACCACGCGGTCGTCTTTGTTGATATTGCTTGCGTCGTTATCGAAATTGCGGAACTTTACTTCTCCCGGTTTCAACACTCTTCCTTCCACGGTGGGCAGGGCGGAAATATCTTCATCGTTTTGCACAATTCCATCAAAGACATAACCATAGAACGAGCCAACCGATTCTCCTGCGCGCAAGATCATCTCTCCTTCGTTGCCCGTGAGACGGTTATTTGCACCCAAACTTGTAATGGTGTTGATATTGCGTGCAAAATTGGCGGAGAATGACCATGACAGCTTTTTGCGCTCGATCAGTTTGGCATTGACAGCCAATTCAACACCTTTGTTTGTTACGCTGCCCACATTTTTCAGTTGAGGCTGCGTAGCCCCGGAGCCGAATAGAGCTGGCACGAGCGACAGCAAATCTTTCGTTTTTTTGTAATACGCATCCGCCGTCAGGCTTACGATGTTGTTCCGGAATCCGGCGTCCACGCCCAGGTTGTATTCCGAAGTGGTTTCCCATTTCAAGTCTTTATTATCCAATGTAGTTAATATGGCGGCGGTTTCGCCGTTATAACTGCCATAGTTGTAATCCAAACTGTATGTGTTAAAATCAATTTCCTGATTACCTGCTTCGCCATAAGTGAGGCGCAGTTTGAATGCACTTATTAAGGGAGCAAGCGATTGCAGGAAAGCTTCCCTGTCGATGTTCCACGACAATCCGATGGATGGGAAATGCCCCCACCTGCGCCCTGCTGCAAAACGCGAAGACCAATCGGCGCGGTAGGTGGCCGTCAGGTTGTATCTTTCCAAACAGGTGTAATTGGCTCTTGTCAGCAGCGAGTGGAACTCGGCTTTTCGTGTTCGCGACATGGCGGGTTGCTCTTTGCCTGCCGCCAAATCAATAAATTGGGCTAAATGGCTTGCGCGGCTTACCGAATAGGCGGTTGTGGTTGCCTGGTTTGTATAGCCCGCCAGAAAATCTACGAAATGAGCGGGATTTAGTCGCCTTGAGTAAGTAAGCAAGGTTTCTGTTTGATTGACATCGGTTCGGCGGTTTCCGATAGCGCCCGAACCTCTAATATCCTGATTCATACCCAATGCCGAAGTGGGCGGCGCATAATAATTTTGCGTGATATAATCGACATTGGCTCCTGCGCTTACCCGCGCTTTCAGTTCGTCGATAATGGTTATTTGTGCAAAAAAATTGCCCTGCAACGATGTTCCAAGTGTTTGACCGATACTGTTTTTCAAATCCGATACCGGATTGGCGGAATGACCGTAATAACTTAAATAATTGTATTCAAACGGATTAACGTAATTATATTTCCCGTCGATATCGTAAATAGAGATAATCGGAGGCATATAAAGTGCATAAGTCAGCGAGTTGGCAATACCGTTGGAAAAAGGCGAATCGCGATACATCGTGTTTTCAAAGGTAAGAAGCGCGTCTTGCGTACTGCGACTTACCGAAACCGTTACGCCGGTGGTAAGATAAGAAAACACTTCTTTTTCCAAATTCAAACGACCGCTGAAACGCTCGAAACCCGAATGAAGAATTATCCCTTTCTGAGTGGCGTAATTTCCGGAAATAAGATAACGGGTTTTATCGTCGCCGCCATTGATGGAAAGTTCGTGGGTTTGCGACCCGCCTGTTTGCAGTACGGCATTTTGCCAATCCGTACCTTTGTCGAATTGCGCAAGCTCATCCGGCGAATGATACAAAGCCGGTTTATTGTTGAAATATTCTTTTTGTATAGCGAGCCATTGTTTAGCCGTAAGCAAATCGAGCGTTTTGGCCGATCGGTCTGTCGTGATGCTATACTGGTAATTAACGTTATTGTGTCCGCGTTTTCCTTTTTTGGTAGTAACGAGAATAACCCCGTTAGCGCCGCGGGAGCCGTAAATGGCTTTGGCCGACACGTCTTTCAATATCTCTATGCTTTCAATATCAGCAGGGTTGATGGCTGCCAAAGGATTCAAGCTACTGTCGATGCCGCTAAGTCCTGCTTGGGTAGCGCCTGCTTCGCTAAAAAAGATGAATCCGTCGATGACATACAGAGGCTCGTTGGAAGCATTGATGGAATTGCCGCCGCGAATACGGATGAAACTGCCTGCGCCCGGTTGTCCCGATACACTCGTTACGTTCAGTCCGGCGACAGAGCCGTTCAGCACCTCGTCCAAGGAAGTAACTTTTTGATTTAATATCTCTTTTGATATTGTCGAAACCGCTCCCGTTAATTCTCTCCGTCGCTGAGTTCCGTAACCGATCACCACTACTTCGTCCAGCAAATCGACGTTTTCTTCTAATTCGACAGTTAAGAATTGCGTATTTTTAAGATTGATTTCCTGTGTTTGATAACCCAAATAACCAACCGAGATTTTGGCCGGCAGCGAATCGACGGCAAGACTAAACGATCCGTCCGAATCGGTAATGTAGCCCTTGCTTTTATCGGCGGATAAAAACAGACTCGCACCCGGAAGAGGGGCTTTACTATGCTTGTCCAAGACCTTGCCTTTGATGACTTGCGCTTGTCCGAATATCGGAAAAAATGCAATAAGGATAATTATGATTGATTTCAAATTGATCTTTTTCATTATTTATTTGTACAAAACAATCAACTCTTTGATGACGCAAAAATAGAAGCATTTTCAAGTTTACACAATACCATATTTGAGGTATTTTACGTTCTGAAATATATTTGAAAAAATGCGGGACTAAATATTTCAATCCCGCATCTCATCAAATCAATATATGGCAAATAATTGTTTGTTCAATAACCCGGATTCTGCGGTGTGATTCCCAAATCGGTATAGCTCGCGCTTAACGGTATGGGGAAACGATAGAAATGTCCGTCTATTTTATTCGTTTTTGCATGCAGGTGCTTGTAAACCCTCGAATAGAACGAGAAACGCGTGGGATCGGCCTTCGTATCATTGTAGCTGAAATCTTCAAAAGCGCTGCTGTCGTTATATACGTCTTTATAATATTCGTAGTTCGGAACATTGTTGAGTACCGCTTGAATCAATCTATGCCAGCGAACAAGATTAACCCAATGTTTCTGCTCAAAGGCAAACTCATAATCCCATTCTTTATATACATCTTCTGCCGTTACTGCCGTAAGCGGAGTAAGGCCGACGCGCCCGCGCAATTGATTGATTTCGCCCAAACCCTTATCTCCGGTATTGGAGAAAAATTCCGCTTCGGCTTTAATCAGCAGCACTTCGGCATAACGGAAATCGATGTGGTCGATGTCGTTCGGCTGAACACCGATCTTATCTACATCATAATCGCTGCTTGCGGGCGCACGGTGTAT
>JAISWY010000274.1 GCA_031270925.1 Candidatus Symbiothrix sp. | reverse complement strand
TCGTCGTGGCGCAAGCGAATGTCTTCCACGGAAAATTGCAGTTTGCGCAAACGAATGGAGTTCTTTTGAGCGGATACCGACAAGGGGAAAAAGATGATTTTTCCGATAACGGCAAAGAGAAGAATGGCGCCGCCGTAGTTTCGGACGACGGCAAAGCAAAGAAACATCAAAAATCCCAACGGAATCCCCAAGATTTGGCTCACGAAATTCACGGATTGTTTTCCTTTCCGATCAAGCTATACTTTATTTTCGTCCCACTCGTCGATTGCGTCGATCACGTGATCGGTCCGATCCCTGTCGATCCGATCCGCGCCTTTTGCCGCCTCGGCATCCTTGTCGTGCTTTTTCTTAAACAGCCCCGACAGCTTTTTTCGAAGAGAGAATATGAGAACGCCGCCTGCGGCGACATGCGCCACGACATCCTGTATCAGCATACTTCCGAATCCCGGATCTAAGTACATCGCATTCACCTCGCTTTCCATTCCTTACGCGTTTTTTATAGTTTATCACATTTTCTTGACTAAGACAATACAACAAGTTGACATAACCGCAGCTTACGCATGAAAACCGGTTACAATTCAAAGGTCCAATCAAAACTCACTGTTCACAGACATGTCCGGGAATAGGCGTTTCTCCGTCATTGCGAGGATGTAAGCGATGTTTTCTGCAATACTGCGATAGACTTTTACGAACGTTCGCCCATTGCGAAAAATTACAAAAAACAAAAAATGCCGCAGCACCTGCACATTGGTCAAGTTGCCGAAATGGGAATGGATTATTTGAATCGTTTTAGGCAATTCGGATATTTTGACGAAAACAAATTGCAAACCATTATTGCCGAACTCTCCGCACCCAATGATTTATAAACCATCCCCCGCTCCGGAAAACGCTGGAGCAATCCGGTCTGTCAGCTTCCGAAAGCTATCCGCCGATCGACGGTCTCGGGCCATGCCCGCTTGGTTGGTTATGACGATGAGCAGACAACCGTTTGGAGTCAAAGATTTGAGTTCGGCGGCGCTCCAACAAATTCCACCTTGTTGGGGTGTGCAAATTTTAACAATTCCTGCCTGTCGTCAACATTTACATAAACCCATGTGTAGTATCCTTTTTCTTCAACGGCTTCAATCGGCAATTTAAATTCTCCGGTCTTTATGAAATTGGCTTTTTCGATGTAAAAATTTTTGTATTCCGCATTTTCGATGAGCAATATCGCGACATTCTCATCTCGCCAAATCCCATTCTCCCAATTGTCATCTGTTAGCGATGCGAATGTTAATTCTGCTTTGTGTGGGATTGATATAAGTGATTCGGAGATATTAAGCCTTTCCGTTTTGGGAACAAGCAAAAACATATCGTTAACTTCAACGGGGTAAACATTATTTTCGTTATTTGCATACATGACAGACCAAATATCCTTGTCCGCAAACGCATATATAGTTTGCAAATCCAAGTTCCCTGAGATTAAATCATTAATACGCTTATTACGAAATTTGCTTATTTCTTCTTTGTTGCCCGCATTGCGATTGGAAATATCAATATTGGTAATCATATGATTTTTCCCCAATTGAGCAACATTTCTAAAGCCTAAAACTCCCTCTGAAATAAAATACTTATATTGGCTTAACAATTTATCAAAATCGGCAAATTCGTATGTCGCATCTGTATTTTGAGAATATTCGTTAAAGTACTTGTGTTTATTTACCAACGCCGGGCTTATATCCAGAATCTGAATGATCAACAACATCACAAGCAAAGAGTTGGCTTTGCGACCGCTAAACCTTGAAAGAACCAACAATATCAAGGTCAAAAAGATTAAATAATAGACCACATAAAACATACGTGAACTTGCACGGAAAACGGCGCATAAATTTAGAATAAAAGTCGGCAGAGAATAGGTGAAAAGTACTGAGTCATTGTAAGTCACCACATTGCTTACGGCAAACAAAGCAAGGATAACGCAAAGGATGAGCAAACATATATTTCGTCTTAAAAACAGCCCGATTGCATTTCTGTTGAATGCCAATTTTTTTTCCGTAAAGTCAAGCGCAAAATTGACTGCCACAATAAATATTCCCAACAGTACCCCTATGCCCAAATAATTAAAACCATCGTAGTTACCCAATATTTGAGGTTGCGTTTTTAATATGGCAGACCATATGATGCCGCCAGCACTGACGGGGTTGATTATTGCGTTTAGGTTCATCGAAAAATGACCGAATCCCCAACCGCCCAGAGAACTTCCTCCGCCCAAGCCGAAGATGCCCAGAATATATCCAAACAGCAATATCGACAAAATGTTACAAACCAATAAGCAACTCTGCCGCACAATTTTTTTAAACTTAATAATCTGTTCCAAATACGCAATAAATGTTATTCCGAAAACCATAGGTAAAAAATAAGGATGTATTCCTATGGCCAAGACATTTAAAACAATAAACTTCCATTGAAATTTTGGTTGCTCACTCTTCCTTGAGTTGAAATACAGATAAAGAGCGAAAATTATTAAATAATGGGAAGCCAACGCAGCATGTCTGAATGCGCGCTCAATCATAATGGGTGATAAGCAAAAAAGCAATGAACCAAAAATAATAATCGTTCTTTTTTGAGTAAACAGAGCAATTAGCAGCGACGAGGATATTCCTTGTAATATAAAACAAAGAAATATATAAACGCCAAAATACTGAAATGTAACGGGCAAAAGCCCGGAAGCTGTTTTACACAATATTGCAATAATAGGAATGGAATCAGTGAAAGATATTACTGTGCCTACTGGATAACCCAAATTGCTTGCAACTCCAATCGGAAATATCCAAGGAGAATCGCGATAAAATAGCCATCCCGCATAGTGTGCCACAATATCCCGTTCCACGAACCCATCATAAACCCATTTATCATAAGTTACAT
>JAISWY010000342.1 GCA_031270925.1 Candidatus Symbiothrix sp. | reverse complement strand
AATCAGTTCGGCGTAACCTTCCGTTTGGTCGGCCGGCGCATAAGGATGAATATTGGAGAAATGTGGGTCATTCAGGGGCAAAAGGGTGGATGCTGCGTTCAATTTCATCGTACACGAGCCGAGCGAAATCATCGAGTGAGTTAGCGACATATCGCGCCGTTCGAGTTTTTTGATGTAGCGCATCAGTTCCGTTTCGGTGTGGTAAGAATTGAAAACGGGATGCGTTAAATAAGGCCTTGTTCGCGTCATTGCGGGCATGACCCGCAATCCTCCAATGTCCGTTAATGGGTCATTAACAATTGTCAGGGGATGGCGGAACGAGTCTGTCATAAGGGGCAGTTCTTTATCATCGGACAGGGCTTCCGCAAAAATATAAATCAAAACATTAACATCCTCAATAAGAGTAGTTTCATCAATGCTGATACCCATTTCCCCGCTCTCAAAATAATGCAAATTCACGCGGCAATCCAAAGCTGTTTCGCGTAATTTTTCCAATGAAACATTTTCCGGCAAACGGATTTTCAACGTATCGAAGAAATATTCGTTTACCTGCGTATAACCGAGTTTCTCCAAATTCGACGAAAGCCAAGCGGCGAGAGAATGAATCCGTTCGGCAATATTTTTCAATCCTTCCGGGCCATGATAAATCGCGTAGAACGAAGCCATTGTAGCCAAAAGCGCCTGCGCCGTGCAGATATTGCTCGTGGCTTTTTCGCGTTTGATGTGTTGTTCGCGGGTCTGCAAAGCCAATCGCAAAGCTTGTTTGCCGTAGGCATCTTTGGAAACTCCGACGATTCGACCGGGAATATTGCGTTTGTATTCGTCTTTCGTGGCAAAATAAGCGGCTGAAGGACCTCCATAAAACATCGGGATGCCGAAGCGCTGCGAACTTCCGAAAACCACATCTACGCCCCATTCACCCGGAGGCGAGAGCAAGCATAAACTCAACAAATCGGCGGCTACGGCTACTTTGACGCCTTTTTCGTTGGCTTTTTGAACAAATTCGCGGTAATCTTCTATCGAGCCGTCGGAGTTGGGGAATTGGACGATGGCGGCAAAGACCGCAGGGGATTCCGTGTCAAGCACAGAATGACGGAACTCCTTATAATCGCCTTTTTTCAACACGATTCCTTGCGGTTGCATGCGTGTATTCAACACAGCCAAAGTCGATTCGAATATTTTTTCATCCACAAACAGCAGACGGGCATTGTTCTTCACTTGTTCGCGACTGCGAGTTTGGAAAAGCATGTTGGCGGCTTCGGCAGCGGCTGTGGCTTCGTCTAAGAGCGAGCAATTGGCTAGAGGCAAACCGGTTAAATCGCTGATCATCGTTTGAAAATTCAACAAAGCTTCCAATCGGCCTTGCGAAATTTCGGCTTGATAAGGCGTGTATGATGTGTACCAGCACGGATTTTCGAATATGTTGCGTGCAATCACGGCGGGAGTGCAGGTGTCGTACCAACCGCGACCGATATACGAAGTAAAAATCTCGTTTTTGGAAGTGAGTTCAGCGATATGTTCGGCGTATTCGCGTTCGGTCATTGCTTCGGGCAAGTCTAAATCATTTTTCAGCCGGATGTTTTGCGGAATCGTTTCATCAATCAACCGTTCCAAATCGGAAACCCCGATGGCTTTTGTCATCTCCTTGATTTCCATCTCATTAACTCCCACATGGCGGGAAACAAAATTGCTCATATAATACTGTTAAATTTCAATTGAATATTATCGGATATAAGGATTTTTCGCGATTTCGTCGGCTACCGTAGAAGCTCCGTCGTGTCCGGGAAAGATGCGGGTTTGCGGCGGCAAAGTCAGCAAACGGGTTTTGATGGCTGTAATCAGTGTATTTTCATCGCCTCCCCACAAATCGGTACGGCCGATGTCGAGCCGGAATAAAGCGTCGCCGGTAAAAACGCAAGCGTCTTCGGCGCAATAATACGAAAGACTTCCCGGCGAATGGCCGGGCGTGAAAATCGTTTTTAAGACGGTGTTTCCTAAGCGGATTTCTTCGTTGTCGTTCAGAAAACGGTCGGCGGTTACCGGTTCGTAAGTGATTGGTATTCCGAAGAATGCAGCTTGTTTAGCCAAACTCGGCATATTGGCTTCGGCTGCGTGATATTGCGGTTTGATTCCGTAAGTTTGATAGATAAAATGATTGCCCAAAGCGTGGTCGAAATGCAGATGCGTATTGAGCAAGTATTTCAATTTCAGACTATTAGTATCGATAAGAGATTGTATTTTGCGATTTTCGATTTCATTGGAAGCCCCGCAGTCGATAATGACGGCTTCTTTCGTTTCATCATATAAAAGATAAGTGTTTTCGCACACCGGATTTACCTGAAACAATTTTATTTGCATGATGATTTTTTTGATTTAACAATAGCGGTGCAAAAATACATGAAAAATTCGTGTTTTCCAAGCGCATGAAATAAAAATGAAGCCCCTCAATAAACCCATTAATTAGCCGTTCATGGAAATCAAAAATTCCTCATTACTGTAAGTTTTTTCCATCCGGTCTTTCACAAATTCCATTGCTTCGAGGCTGTTCATATCGGCGAGGTATTTGCGGAGAATCCACATTCGGTTTACGGTATCGCGTTCTTGCAAGAGATCGTCGCGACGGGTACTGGACGCAACAATATCGACTGCCGGATAAATACGTTTGTTCGACAGTTTGCGGTCGAGTTGCAATTCCATGTTGCCGGTGCCTTTAAATTCTTCGAAAATCACATCGTCCATTTTCGAACCCGTTTCGGTTAATGCGGTGGCAATGATCGTGAGTGAACCGCCGTTTTCGATGTTACGAGCCGCCCCGAAAAAGCGTTTGGGCTTTTGTAAAGCGTTGGCGTCCACACCGCCGGAAAGCACTTTCCCCGATGCGGGTTGAACGGTGTTATACGCTCTGGCCAAGCGAGTTATCGAGTCTAAGAGAATCACTACATCGTGGCCGCATTCCACCATTCGTTTGGCTTTATTCAAGACAATATCGGCGATTTTCACGTGGCGGTCGGCCGGCTCGTCGAAAGTAGAAGCGATTACTTCGGCATCGACGCTCCGTTGCATATCCGTTACTTCTTCGGGACGTTCATCGATCAGCAAAATAATCATATACACTTCGGGATGATTCCATGCAATCGAATTGGCTATGTCTTTCAATAACATGGTTTTACCTGTTTTAGGCTGGGCTACAATCAAACCGCGCTGGCCTTTTCCGATAGGCGAAAACAGATCGACCACGCGAGGCGAAAGTTTGTCGATGACTTTCGGACTCATGCTGCGTACCAAATCGAATTTTTCATCGGGGAAAAGCGGTGTTAAATGGTCGAACGGCACACGATCGCGCACTTCTTCGGGCGATAAACCGTTGATAAAATCGACTTTAACCAAGGGGAAGAATTTTTCGCCTTCTTTCGGTGGACGAATCGGGCCTTCCACCACATCGCCGGTTTTCAATCCAAATAATTTGATTTGCGATTGCGAAACATAAATATCATCGGCCGATGACAAATAATTATAATCGGAAGAGCGCAAAAATCCGTAACCTTCCTGAATAATTTCCAACACGCCGCGACCGGTTAGGATGCCGTCGAAATCGAACGAAGAACGATCTTTTTGCTGCGGGTTATTATTGCCGGTTCCATTAGCATTATTAGCATTGTTGTTGTGATTTCCGCTATTATTCGGATTGTTACTATTGTTCGCCTGATTTTTGTTAGGGTTATGATTCGGGTTGTTGTTTTGCTTCTTATTAATGTTCGGTTGATTCGGCTGGTTGGGTTTGGTAAAAAGCACCTGATCCATTACACTGTTTACATTCGGGTTATGGCGGAATACCAATTTTTTTGGATTTTGTGTTTCCTCGCCGACGTTGGCTTGCGGCTCGTTGGCGATTGCGGCGACAGGCGGTGTGGCCGGCGCTGCAATTACCGGCGCCGTTTGTTGTTCCATTATTGGCGGAAAAATAGGAGCGGGTACAGGAACAGGAGCTGGAGCTGGAGCCGGAAGTTGCGGATTTACGCCAGCCGGTTTTTCAAAAATCGGAATATTAACCGGTATCGGCGCCGAAATGCGTTCCCGTTTTTTGCGCACCGGCTTATCGGTTTCCTCGTTTTGCACAACTACAGGCGTTGCCGGCGTTTCCGGAACCGCATTCGTTTTCTTTTCGATTTTCGTACCCGGTTTGCGGCCTCTTTTTTTCTTCTTCGGCTCTTCGGTTGATTCGGTGGTTGCAGTAACGTCCTCTACGACAGCCGCTTCATTTTTTTCTTCCGTTTTTGCCGGCTCATTGTTCTTCTGTTTTTTGTTGTTCGGCCGTTTGTGTCGGTGTCCGTCTATTACATTCGGATTATTGGCAATTTGGAGGGCGGCATTTACAATCGCCTGTTCGTCCAAAATTTGGTAAATCAAATCGTCTTTCGTTAATTTTTCTACTTTGGATAATCCAAGTTCTTTGGCCAAAGCGACTAAAGCACTTAACTCCATGTCTCTGAGTTGCGAAATGTTATATTTCTGCATAAAAATGTAAATATGTTTTAATTCTTTTGTATATTCAAAAAGAAGTGGATAAAATTCGGCATACAAATAATAAAAATGTGTGAATGAATCACGTAGTCGTTTTCCGGCGACAAAGGTACAATGTTTTTTT
>JAISWY010000270.1 GCA_031270925.1 Candidatus Symbiothrix sp. | reverse complement strand
TATACCGCTATTTTCCGTTGCAACTATGTTTTATTAACGCAAGATATGGTTAAATGGAAAACCGATTCGGCCGGCGTCGCTCAAAAGAACTTCATATTGGGACAAGCGCATTTCTTTCGCGCCTATTACTATTTTGAATTGGTAAAGACGTTTGAAAACGTACCTCTGCAACTGGAAAACAAATCCCTCAACTTGCCGCAAGTCGCGCCCGACCGAATCTACGCGCAAATTGCCGGCGATATGAAAGCGGCTATTGAAATGCTGCCGAACGTCGCTTACACTGCAACCGAAAAAGGGCGCGTTACCCGGTGGGCGGCGGAAGGATACATGGCACGTATCTTTTTGTTCTATACCGGTTATTACAACAAGGAAAGTATGCCTTTGAACAACGGATCTTCAATAAGTAAACAACAAGTGTTGGCGTGGCTCGAAGATTGTATCGCCAATAGCGAACACGATCTGGTTCCCGATTTCCGAAGTCTGTGGCCTTATTCCTATCAAAATCCCGATTTCCCGAAAAATACGATTTACCAATATGTGAAGGATAATAATATCCCGGCATGGGTAGGCGACGGAAATAAGGAATCGATTCTTGCTGCTCGAAAAACTTCACTCGATCCGGGATGGTCGGGACGGGATTCCAAAACCAACCAAGTATGCTTGTATTACGGTCTGCGGATGCCGCCCAACCAAGGCGGTTATTTCCAAGCTACATTTCCTTTCGGACACGGCTGGGGACAAGGCACAGTCAATTCCAAACTTTGGGAACAATGGCCGGATAACGATTTGCGCAAATTAGGTTCCATCCTGCGAATCAAGCCTTACGAGGAAGGCGACCCAATAGAAGATCCGGTAGAAGGAATCGCGATGGATGTATTTACTTTCGGAGCCGACGGGCAAACCGAAGAAACCGGTTTGTGGACCAAAAAATACATACCGATCAATGCAGGCAACCGTGCTCTAAGCATATTCGAAAATTTTAGCCACCAACTATATTCCAATGTGGTACAGGATTATATACGCGATAACTTGCAAGACATCGTTTTCATGCGTTATGCCGATATTCTGTTGATGGCGGCCGAATTGGGCAGCGCCAATGCTCAAGTTTATTTCAACCGGGTACACCAACGCGGCGTTCCGGGCGAAGTCTTGCCGGTTACCCCCGAAAACATCCTCAACGAGCGTCGTTGGGAATTTGCTTTCGAAGGATTGCGCTATTACGACTTGCTGCGTTTCCATCGCGAAGATTTGATTACCACTAATCAAACCGATATAACCGTTTGGAACGAAGGAGTTTATGGCGGAAAAGTGAATGTAGTTTATCGTCCCGAAACACGCGGGTTCCTGCCGATTCCCGAAAATCAAATCGAATTGTCGGGCGGGGTTTTGAAACAGAATCCGGGCTGGGGAGGTGATTAAGAATTAAGAATTAAGAATTAAAAATTAAGAGTTTTTTAAATTATAATTTTATGAAAAGAAAATTTGTTTTTATGGCGTTATTGGCAATGACAGTTCTTTCATTGTCGGCGCAACGGCAATCGCCCTACACCCAATTGGTTTGGTCGGACGAGTTTAATGGGACAGGCTTGCCCGATCCCGCCAAATGGGATTATGAAGTGGGTTATGTTCGCAACGGAGAATTACAATATTTTACCAGAGAGCGTGTGGAAAACGCTTATCAGGAAGGCGGATACCTGCATATCCGCGCCATCAATAACGATCCTGTTTACGATGCGGAAAACAAGGTGTTGAATAACAAAGACAACGCTCAACAAACGACTTCTGCCAGTATCATTACCAAAGGCAAAGTCAGTTGGCTGTATGGCCGTATCGAAGTGCGCGCCAAAGTTCCCGGCCCCAACAAAGGCAGCTGGCCGGCTATTTGGATGATGCCCGTCGCTAACCGCTGGGGCAACTGGCCGAACAGCGGCGAAATAGACATCATGGAGCATGTGGGTTATGCGCCCGAACAAACGCATTTTACAGCACACACTTACAAATACAATAATAGCTTTGGCGTCATGCCCGCGCGCGGCACAGCTTACGACACGCCGGGAGTTTATAATGATTTTCATGTTTTCGCCCTCGAATGGGATACCGAAGGTTTGTATTGGTATTTTGACGATAGAAAGATTCCGGCTTTCGAGTTCTACAACGAATCGTCCGGTTTGGAAAACGATTGGCAGGCATGGCCTTTTCTACGCGAATTTTACTTGATGCTGGGACTGGCTTACGGCGGAGGCTGGGGTGGTCGTAACGGTGTGGATTGGCAACTTCCCATGGAATATCTGGTCGATTATGTGCGAGTGTATAAAATGCCTGAAAGTGCTATCACAACCGTAAGCGACGAACCAATCAACATCTATCCCAATCCGGTAGAAAATATTTTGCATTTTGATGGAATCGATCGCTTGCGGGAAATTTCCATCAAAAATATCAGCGGACAAACAGTCGCCCGTTTTCAAAATGTGGAAAAATCCGTCGATTTAAGTCATTTAGATAAAGGATATTATATTTTGCAATTGAAAGATGCGGACGGAAATCCGTATTCGCGAAAAATCCTGAAACGCTAATAATTTCGTCATGGCGGGTTCGACCCGCCATCTCCTAAAAAACCGCTTGAATATCATGAAGCATCTGTTTGTTCTTTTTCTTTGTAATCTTTGTTCGTTGCTGTTTGCTTTCAACAACGGCAACGTGAGTTATCAAACCATTCATTTAAGCGACGACGACAAGCAAGTCATCCGCGAATACATCCGCAAACAAACGGAAATTTATGATCCGGCGGAAAAAATGATTACGCAAAAATTTTCGAGTTGGCACTATCATCGCGATGCAACCGAAGGCATTTTCCACGAAACGCGCATGTCGCTTTATTACGCACTTGCTCTGCTCGATACGGAAGAAAAAGAACAGGAAGCCGAAGCTTTTGCCATTATCCGGAAAATTATTTCCTTGCAAAACACCGACCCGCAATCGCCATCCTGCGGTGTGTGGCCGTATTTTATGGAAGAACCGCTGCAAACCAAGAAATCTTCGACCGATTATAATTGGGCAGATTTTCTGGGTGTATCCTTGTTGGATATTTACATGGATCATCACGAGCGATTGCCTTTGGATTTACGCGAAGAAATCAAAGACGCGCTCGTTTTGGCCGCCCGTTCGATTCAAAAACGAAACGTGCATCCGGGTTATACGAATATCGCCATCATGGGAAGTTACGTTACTTATTTGGTCGCGCATTTATTTGATTTATCCGATTTGCAGGAATACGCCGAGCAACGGTGGCAAAATTTTTACAACTATACGCAGCAACAAGGCGGATTTTCGGAATACAACAGTCCCACTTACACGATTATCGCATTGGACGAATTGTTGCGGATGAAAAAACACATCGTCCATCCGGCAATACAGACGGTTGTCGATACCTTGTATTTTACGGCTTGGGACATGATTGCCCGCCATTATCACAGCCCGACGCAACAATGGGCGGGACCGCAAAGCCGTTCGTATTATACCTTGGTGCAGCCTTCTTTCTACGGCTTGCTTTATCAGGCTTCCGGCGGGAAAATCGATTTGGCTTATCGTTCCGAAGGATACAATGTGCGGATGAAACACCACTTGCCCGAACAGTTGCTGCCTTATTTTCTTTCGCCCGAATATCCGCGCATGGAAAAGGAAATTTTCAAACGTTCACATCCGCAAGTGGAAGGCGCTTGCCTGCTGACGGATAAATATACTCTGGCTTCGGTCAATCGCTCCAATATGTGGATTCAACGACGGCCCTTGTTGGCCTATTGGGGAGAAGCGCAACAAGCCTCATCCTACTTGCAATTGCGGTTTTTGCACGACGGTTACGATTTTTGCGCCGCTTCGTTTTACAGTTCCCAAAAGGAAAATAAAGTTTTGGCGGCTTTAGCTTTTACAACCAACGGCGGCGATAAGCATGTGCGCAACGACGATTTGGTGGACGGAAAATTTCGCGCCAAGGATTTGCGTTTGCGCTTTGAATTTGGAAATACGCCGGTCGAAGATTTAATTATTCCGAACGAAAAAACGCAATCATTTGGATTCCAAACAAATAACATTTCCTTCCGATTTTGTTTGTTTTATCATCAATTCGGAACAATGCAAGGCCGGTGGGAAAAAGGCGGCGATGGCGTGAGATCTTGGATTGATTTTGTATTTTATTCCGGTGAAGAAACCGAAATCAATCTGCCGGAGATGGATGCCGCCGGTTTGGGCTTTGTCTTTGCGATGGATGAAGATGCGGCTACCAATACAGTTTCGTTTTCCGATAAAAACGGAATATTATCGGCGCAATGGCAGGATTTAGAGTTGATTATGTCGTTGAAGCCAAAAGAGAAAGAAGAAAATTTATAGCAAAAATCAACTCTTATTTAAATTAGATATAAATAAGGTGGGATTTGAAAATTATTATTGCAATGAAAAATCGAATTGAATTATTATTCCTTTGTATTATATCAATTGCTTGCTCATCGCAAAAACAAACATTATCCGGATTTCCAAGCGGTTTTGAACCGGAAAAAGTAGGGAACCGCCTCTGCCGAAACTTCCTGAACCGCGGCCACCAACTTCATCGTAACCAATGGATTCATTATGCGGAAGTATGTACGTGGTACGGCGCACTGAAATTCACCGAAATTACCAACGACACACTGTTAATCAAACAATTACAACAACGCTTCGAACCGCTGTTTACCATCGAAGCGCAACATCGGCCACCTTACACCCACGTCGATTGGAATATGTTCGGCTCTTTAGCCTTGGAATTATATCAAATTACCGGCGAACAACGCTATTTCGATTTGGGAATCGGATACGCCGACGCGCAATGGCAAACGCCCGATACGGCTTCGGTAACGGAAAAAGATTGGGCAAACCAAGGATTTTCGTGGCAAACGCGCCTCTGGATCGATGATATGTTTATGATTACCATCCTGCAATCACAAGCATATAAATCTACCGGAAAATGTGAATATATCGACCGCGCCGCCCGCGAAATGGTGTTTTACCTGCAACAACTGCAACGTCCCAACGGATTGTTCTTCCATTCGCCCGAAGCGCCGTTTTATTGGGCGCGCGGCAATGGATGGATGGCTGCCGGAATGACCGAATTATTGCGCTATCTGCCCGAAAATAATCCGCATAAAAAGGCCATCCTAAAATCATATCAACTGATGATGAGCAGCTTATTGAAATACCAGTCGGAAAACGGATTATGGAACCAATTGATTGACCAAACCGGTTTCTGGCAAGAAACTTCCGGGTCGGCCATGTTCGCTTATGCGCTGATTACCGGTGTAAAAAAAGGCTGGCTGGAGGCAAAAACATATCAACCGGCAGCAGAAAAAGCGTGGCTGTCCCTGGTTGCGCATCTGAACGAAAACGGCGAATTAACGGATGTTTGTGTCGGCACCAACGCTAGCAATGATCGGCAATACTACTACGATCGGCCGCGTGTTTCCGGCGATTTTCATGGGCAAGCGCCGATGCTTTGGTGCGTTTTCGCTTTGCTGGAAAAGTAAATACGCATAACAGTCGCGAAGATATTTTTTAAACATGAAAATTGACCATACCTGTATCTACTCCCCATAAATGGGTAAAACTCTTCTTATAAATTCCCTAAATATTGCGATTGTTATATATTTCCAAAAACCGCACCTTTGCAGTCTTAAATTTTATTTCAAAAACATGGCTAAAAAAAAGTTAATTTTATATGCAGCTGTATTGCTGATTGTTGCCTGCGCATGGATTTTTTGGAGCAAAACCGCTTCCTCTACAAAAATCGCGCTCATCAATTTCCAACCGTTTCAAACGGCAAGTATCGTTCAATCCAATGTTGATAAGTTGATTG
>JAISWY010000286.1 GCA_031270925.1 Candidatus Symbiothrix sp. | reverse complement strand
ATTACTTCCTTGCAGATACACACTACAACAACACTTCTCTCATATCACCAATTAGCCTTAGCCCGCTTTCTGGATGGTTCAAAGAGAATACATCGATAACGGGCATGGATTACTTCCTTGCAGATACACACTACAACAACACTTCTCTCATATCACCAATTAGCCTTAGCCCGCTTTCTGGATGGTTCAAAGAGAATACATCGATAATGGGCATGGATTACTTCCTTGCAGATACACACTACAACAACACTTCTCTCACATCACCAATTAGCCTTATTCCGCTAAAAGACTGGTTCGATGCGGATAGATCAATAACGACCCTGCAGTCTTTCCTTAACGAAACACACTACAACAACACTTCTCTTGATCTTGTAGGGCAAAAGATTTTCCCGAACTGGATACAGACATTAAAAGAAGACATAATAGACATTGAAAATGTCACTGACGCCTTCTACAGAATGTTTTACTGTGATGGAAATAAAACATCCGGCGACACCGGCGAACCTACATTTGAAGACGGTACTCCGCTGTCAGATATAGGTACTCCGAGCGATAACAAAGAAACTTACACGAACCGTACTTCATTACCTAACTACGACAACCCCTCACCTTTGAACGGCTGGAAGTAAAGCAGAACCGTAAGAAAAACTAAATATAATAAGGGTGTACACAAAGTGTGCGCCCTTATTTGTATTGTATAAAAGGTAGAATTGAAAACTAATTTCTTGTGTATTTACTATGAAATTCTATGAGTCACCTGCAAAACCCTGTGTTTAGCAGAGGCGACCCTTGATTAATACACCGCAAGTATATGCTTTTTGATACCATACAAGTATTTGTATCATAATATCTTTTTATAAGAAAAAAATCTTTTCACAAAATCCATGAAATTTGACGAAAAAACCGTACCTTCGCACCCTCAAATCAAGAACTACAATATTAATAATGCAACAATATGAAAAAGTACAATTTTAATGCGGGGCCTTCCGTATTACCGCAGGAAACTATCGCAAACACAGTTAATGCGATTACGAACTTTGCAGGTAGCGGTTTGAGCCTGATGGAAATCAGCCATCGCAGCAAAGATTTTCAAGCGGTTATGGACGAAGCGGTTGCTCTGTTCAAGGAATTACTGAATATCCCCGACGGATATTCCGTTTTGTTTTTGGGTGGCGGCGCCAGTTTGCAATTCTGCATGCTTCCGTTCAACCTGTTGGAGAAGAAAGCGGCTTACCTCAACACGGGAACATGGGCGAGTAAGGCCTTGAAAGAAGCCAAATTGTTCGGCGAAGTCGTCGAAGTAGCCTCATCGAAAGCAGCCAATTTCACTTATATTCCGAAGGATTATGTGATTCCGGCCGACGCCGATTATTTCCATATTACAACGAACAATACGATTTTCGGAACGGAAATTCACAAAGATTTGGATTCGCCGGTACCATTGGTGGCCGATATGTCGTCCGATATTTTTTCCCGTCCCGTAGATGTTTCCAAATACGGATTGATTTACGGCGGCGCACAGAAAAACTTGGCTCCGGCGGGCGTTACGTTCGTGGTTGTGAAAGACGAATTGTTGGGAAAAGTGAGTCGTCCGATTCCGACGATGTTGGATTACCGCACGCACATCAAAGACGGTTCGATGTTCAACACGCCCCCCGTAGTGTCGATTTACGCCGCATTACAAACGCTTAAATGGATTAAAAATTGGGCGGAGTGGAAGCCTTATACAAATTAAACATGGAAAAAGCCGCGTTGCTCTACGCCGAAATCGACCGCAACAAACTGTTCAAAGGCACTGCCGCCACGGAAGACCGCTCAATAATGAACATTTGCTTCGTAATGAACGACGAATACGCACATCTGGAAGACGATTTCTATAAATTCGCAACCGGCAAAGGCATGGTCGGCATCAAAGGACACCGCTCGGTCGGTGGATTCCGCGCATCGACCTACAACGCGCTCCCGCGAGAAGCCGTCGAAGCCCTCATCGCCGCCATGCAAGAATTTGAATCACAAAATATATAATTTTTAGTTTTTAACTTTTAATTTTTAATTAAAAATGCAGACATTAGACAATTTTAATTTTACAGGGCAAAAAGCATTTGTAAGGGTCGATTTTAACGTACCCTTGGACGAAAATTTCAACATTACCGACGATACACGTATCCGTGCGGCAATTCCTAGCTTGAAAAAAATCCTGTCCGACGGCGGAAGTGTAATCATCGGTTCGCATTTAGGTCGTCCGAAAAAAGCGGAAGACAAATTTTCGCTGAAACACATTTTACCGCGCGTTTCTTCGCTCTTGGGCGTGGAAGTACAATTCGCCAATGATTGCCTCGGCAAAGAAGCCGTCGAAAAATCGGCCGCATTGAAAGCCGGAGAAGTCTTGGTTTTGGAAAACCTCCGTTTCTATGCAGCCGAAGAAGGCAAGCCCCGCGGTTTGGCCGACGATGCAACAGCCGACGAAAAAGCCGCCGCCAAAAAAGCGGAAAAAGCCAACCAAAAAGAAATGGCGAAGCAATTGGCCTCTTATGCAACGGTTTATGTGAACGACGCTTTTGGAACTGCACACCGCCCACACGCATCCACCGCCATCATCGCCGATTATTTCGACGTCGAACACAAAACATTCGGTTATTTGATGCAAAAAGAAATCGACGCGGTAGAAACCGTTTTGAAAAACACCGCCCGTCCGTTCACGGCCATCATGGGCGGCTCGAAAGTTTCTTCCAAAATCGAAATCATCGAAAATCTTCTGACAAAGGTAGATAACTTGATTATCGCCGGCGGAATGACTTATACCTTCACAAAAGCCTTGGGCGGCAAAATCGGAAACTCGATTTGCGAAGACGACAAATTGGACTTGGCTTTGATTTTGATTGAAAAAGCGAAAGCCAACAACGTAAACCTCGTTTTGGCCGTTGACGCCAAAGCAGCCGATGCATTCAGCAACGATGCCAACACGCAATTTGTGCCGGTAAACGCCATTCCCGACGGTTGGGATGGTTTGGACATCGGCCCGGAAACTGAAGTGAAATTCGCCGAAGTCATCGAAAAATCGAAAACCATTCTTTGGAATGGTCCTACGGGCGTATTTGAATTTGATAATTTTGCAGGCGGCACCTTGTCCGTTGGATTGGCCATCGTTCGCGCTACCGAAAAAGGCGCGTATTCGCTGGTTGGCGGCGGCGACTCAGTAGCGGCGGTTAATAAATTCGGTATTGCCGATAAAGTTTCCTACGTTTCGACCGGTGGCGGCGCATTATTGGAATTTATTGAAGGAAAAGAATTGCCGGGTATCAAAGCTATTCGCGGTTATTGATACGTTCGGTTTTTATTTGTATAAAGTCCTGAAAAATAACTTTTTCGGGACTTTATTATATTCGGAAAATCGGCTAATAATTTTTTCGTTACTGCATATAATTCGGTTAATTCTTTTTTTGAGGTGCTATTGGCTTTTTCAATGTATTTAACAAGTCCGCAGGACTTGCCTGTGAATAACCCCCAGATTTATCTGGGGGTTGTGATACGCCTCCTTTCAC
>JAISWY010000283.1 GCA_031270925.1 Candidatus Symbiothrix sp. | reverse complement strand
ACAGCAGTTCAAGCTTGTTTACCTTGAAAGCGATGTCGATTGTTTCGTTGTTTATTCCGGTAGTAATTGCTTATATATGGTATGTTTGGCGGATTTTAGACCGCCGAAGATAGCATCCCGCAAGCAGCCAGAATATCTTCTCCACGTGAGGCGCGAATTGTACAAATCGCGCCTTTACTGTTTAAATAGGCTTGGAAAGCGGTCATTGCTTCGAGATTTGATGCAGGCAGGTCAATGCCGGGAATGGCGTGATAGCGAATCAAATTCACACGGCAAGGAATGTTTTTAATGAGTTTGACCAAGGCGGAAGCGTGCCGGATGTCGTCATTCAACCCACCAAAAGTGATGTATTCGAAAGATAGGCGGCGTTGATGACTGAAATCGTATTCGCGAATCAAATCAAAAACTTCGGTTGCGGGATAGATCTTTTCCATCGGCATCAGCGATTGGCGTTCGTCGGGAAAAGGCGAGTGCAGACTGAGGGCGAGATGGACTTTTGTTTCATCCAAAAACCGTTTCAATCCGGGTAGAATACCGATGGTGGAAACCGTGATGCGCTTGGGACTCCACGCAAAACCGTAATCGGCTGTCAGGATTTCCAAGGATTTGAATAATTCGTCGGTGTTGTCCAACGGTTCGCCCATGCCCATGAAGACGATGTTTGTTAATGAATCGCTTTCGGGAATGGAGAGGATTTGGTTGAGGATTTCGTCGCTCGTCAGTTGTCCCGCAAAGCCTTGTTTGCCGGTCATGCAGAACAGGCAATTCATTTTGCAACCGATTTGGGACGAAACGCACAATGTGGCGCGTTCTTTATCAGGAATGAACACTGTTTCTATGTTTTTTTCGTTGGCGACGGAGAACAGGTATTTGACCGTTCCATCGGAGGAGCGTTGTTGTTTGGCCGGTTCTGTTCGGCCAAGGACGTATTGTTGTTTTAATCGCTCGCGGTGCGCCAATGAAAGATTGGTCATCTCATCGATTGATGTAACTTTTTTTTGATACAACCAACCGGCGATTTGGCGGGCGGTAAATCCGGGCATTCCCAAGACGGATGTCAGAATTTTCAATTCGCTTAATGTTTTTCCCAATAAAACTTCCATATTATATTTAAATAAAACATGGCGGGTTGTAGTTCGACATGCTCACTAAAACCCGCCATGAAACTCATGAAGAAGTTGAGTATTTATTTAGAAAAATCGTAATGAATTGTCCGTGATTTTCGCGTTTTCGCGCAACAATTCGGGATTTTGTGCTAACGAGTACATCCGGTACATGTTTTGCATTTGCAATTGACGGCGTTGCGAATCGGCATCGAAAGCGGTTTCGCTTTCGCGTTTATCGGTAACTTGCACTACATATACGCGAGTTTTGCCGGCGAACGGACCTCCTAATTGGTTTGCTTCCAATTTCGGAACTTGCACGTTCAAAACAGGTTCTTGACCGATTCCCGAAATATTGGATGTTGCAAAAGTCAGGAACTTAACCGGTTGGAGCGTTGCGTTCATCGCTTCGGCGTATTGTTCCAGTGTGGTCAAATTTTTAGCTTTCAAATCGGCGACTAATTTGGCGCCTTTCTTTTCGTTAATCAATTCGCGTTTCAACACATCGGAAACAAGGTTCAACGGGCGGAAGCCTTCGTTCAAATGATTTTCAACGGCGGCGACTACAAAATATTCCGAACTTTGCACTTCGTAAATATCCGAAATAGCGCCTTTTTTGTTGTTGAACGCCCATTGAATCACTTGGCGCGTGCCTTGAATACCGTTGATATTGATTTGATCTTTGCCGACTTCCACATCGGTTTGGATGGAATAACCGGATTCGGGCGCTTTTTCTTTCAAAGCGGCAATCGAATGATTGGCTGAAATGAATTGGCTTAACTCGTTGTACAAGCGGGTTTTCGTTTCTTGACTGGGCGTTACGCGCACTTGAATATTCGCCAATTTGTATTTTTTTACCGGATTCGTTTTTTCGGTAACTTGCACAATAAACGATCCACTGTTGGATTTGGCCACAAACGGAACATTGATAGTAGCATCGAATACTTCATCTTTGAATTTCGCATCGATTTGAGCGGTTAATTGCGCTTCGGTCATCCAACCCATTTCGCCGTTGCTTTGTCCGCCGGTAGCGCTTGTAGCCATATCAGCAAAGGATGTGCCGTTTTTTACTACATTAATCAAACTGTCGGATAATTGTTTGAATTGGGTTTCGTCGTAACTCACCGGTAAAGCCAAAACATTGATTTTTACCGAGTCGGGAGCCGTTTTGTCGCCTTCCAATTTATATAAGTTATAAATGCCGTTGTTCAAAACCGGGCCGTCGATGGTTCCTGTTGCGTTGGCGCTAACGAACGATTTTTGTTCTTCGGTTAATGCGGTGTAGGCAATATAAGCGTCAATATAAGGGATATCCGAATTGTTTGTAACAACTTCGCGAACTTGCGGAGCCGTCAACTGTTCTTTCAAAGCAGCTAATTTAGTTTCGACGTTTTGAAAATCGTTGGCATCGGGAAGAATATTAACGGCAATAAAATCAATCACTTGCGCTTCTTTCTGCTTGAATTGATTTTTGCGTTCGTTATACAATTTTTGGATTTCGGCGTCCGAAACGCTCACTTGGTCGTCGGGAATCGAGGAATAGGATTGCGCCACATAATCGAAATCGACGCTTGTTTTGTTGTTGGCGTAAGCAGCCTCAGCTTCAACATCATTAACCAGAATGGCGGAAGTAAGTAACGCGCTGAATTTACGTTGCAAACATTCTTGGATGATTTGCTTTTCGACATTCAACCACGCTTGTTTCATTTCTTCCAATTGCGCCCAATATTCTTCGGGGTATTCTTCGTCGCCTTCAATCATTTGCAGGAAGCGCATCAAGGCAGCTTGGTCGAAACGGCCGGTTTGTGGGTTTTGAAAATCGGGAATCTGTTGTAAAACCGGAGAAATATTTTTTCCCATAACCATTTCCTTGTATTCTTCCTTGCTAACGGTCAATCCCAATTTTTCGGTTTCTTCAGTAAAAAGGATATTTGTAATCTCTTCATTGATAATCATTTGGCGAATCTGGTTTTGTTCGTCATCCGTAAACGAACGGGTGGCATTGCCTCTTTTCAGCGCATTGGTACGTTCTTCTACTTTGTTGATAAAATCTTGATAATGAAGCGATTCTCCATTTACCATAATTACATTTTCCTTTTTTTGATTAAAGAATGTGGAACCGGATTGCAAAAAGCCTTCGATGACAAAAGCAAATAATGCAACGCCAATAAAGCCAATTAAAAGCCATTTTCCTCTCTCTCTGATTTTTTCTAATGTTGCCATTTATTTATTTTGTATTATTTTAAAAATTGCGCACAAAGGTACGACATTTTATGCGATTCGCATAATTATTTTTAAAAAATTTCGTTTGTCATCTCAAATTCGAGTACGCCGCCTTCCCTGATTTGCTTGTAATCGATAGACGATTGAGTCCATTCTTGGCCATTCAAACGGATGGATTTCACGTATTTATTGTCTTTAGAAATGTTTTTCGCAATCACTTTAAACGTTTTATTTTCAGCAACTTGAATTGTAATTTCGGGCAATTGCGGAGCGCCCAAAACATATTCGCCCAATACCGGATTAAGCGGATAAAAACCCATTGCGCCGAATAAATACCAAGCCGACATTTGTCCGCAATCGTCATTACCACACAAACCGTTGGGACGCGGTTGATAGAACGAATCGAAGACTTGGCGAACCAATTCGGCCGTGCGTTGCGGTTTTCCGATTTGGCTGAACAGGTAAATTGCGTGGTGGCTGGGTTCGTTGCCCTGCGCGTATTGACCGATTAAACCGGTTACATCGCTGACGGTTCCGAGATCTTCGGCCGGCGCTTCCACGGCAAAGAGCGAATCTAATTTGGCGGCGAAAGCATCTTTTCCACCCATTAAATCGGCCAAACCGTTTATGTCTTGCATCACGTGCCATGTGTATTGCCACGAGTTACCTTCGGTAAAATCGCCGCCGATAGAGCCGCCGTGCGACAAGGCAAATGGGTTGAAAGGGGTACGCCATTGGCCTTTGGAGTCTTTTCCGCGCATCATTTTCGTTTCCGGATCGAAAAGATTTTTATAATAAGCCGATCGTTTCATGAAAAATTCGTAATCGTCGGTTTTTCCCAGTTTTTTGGCCAATTGCGCGGCGCAATAATCGTCGTAACCCGATTCTAAGGTAGTAGAAACCGATTCGATCGATACCAAATCGAAAGGATAATAGCCGTATTTGTCGTAAATCGTCCAATCGCTGTTGCGATGATTTTCGGTCAGCGAACGTTTGACCGTTTGATAGGCTTTTTCGGAATCAATGTTCGGGAACTCTTTCAAACACGCTTCCACCACCACCGGAACGGCGTGATTGGCAATCATGCAATAATTTTCTTTTCCGCTCAACGCCCAAATCGGCAAAAATCCCTGCGCATCGGCATGTAAAATCATCGAATTAACCATATCGCTTACCACTTCGGGATAAACGATGGTATAAAGCGGATGGGCGGCTCGGAAAGTATCCCACAAAGAGAATGTGGAATAATATTTTCCGGAAGGAGCTACGAAAATCGAATCGTTGGCGCCTCGGTATTGACCGTTCACATCGGCAATGTTATTCGGTTGAATCAGCAAGTGATAGAGCGAAGTGTAAGCGCTGATTTTCTGTTCGCGAGCGCCTTCAAATCGGATGCGCGACAGATACGACGCCCATTCTTTTTGCGTTTCGCTTAAAATTGCATCAAAGTTTTTACCGGAAGTTTCGGCCGCCAGATTTTCTTTGGCATTGGCCACGCTCACGGTCGAAAAAGCTATTTGCGCCTGCAATTCCGAATCTTTGGGCAAATCGAAATAATAAATATTGGCAGGCGCTTTGTGGCGCGGATCGGCAGGAAGCATCGTTTCCCGATCAAAAGGCTTATTGAATTTGATTACAAAATACAATTGCCGTTCGACCCAGTGCGTTACTTTCAGGTAGCCGCTAATTGTTTGATTATCTTCGGTTTGAATTGCCGATTCCAAGACACGGGTATGATAAGATTCTTCGTTGCTCACCGTACCGTTTTGAAAATCAATGTAAACGGCCGGATTTTCGTCCGAAAAACGATAACGATGTACCGCGACGTGCGGCGTGGCGGTCAATTCCACTTCCACAGCATTATCGGTCAGCGATACGCCGTAATAACCGGGAGAAGCTTTTTCGGTTGTTTTGTCGAATGCGCTTTTGAAATCGTCTCGTGGCGTTCCCGAAAATGGCGTTATCAAAATATCGCCCAAATCGGGACAGCCGGTGCCGCTCAATCGCGTCTGCGAAAAACCCCAAATCAGCGAATCTTCGTAAACATAGCCCGAACAATAGGCCCAATCGTAGTTGCCGGTTTGCGGACCGGGTTGTACCATTCCGAAGGGATAGGTGGCGTTGGGAAACGTGTGGCCGGTATAAGCCGTGCCGATAAACGGATCGACAAACTGTAACACATCGGTTTCTTTGGGCGAGTTGCATGCCATTAATCCGATGGTTAAAAGCAGAGTTAAACTATTTTTTTTCATCTTGCAAAGTTAATACTTTTTTATTGTACGTATAGCATAAATAAATAAAAAATTGTATCCGCCATTTCACTTTTCGAAAGAACTTTGACAGGTTCGTTTATTAAGGTTAATTCTTTTTTTGAGGTGCTATTGGCTTTTTCAATGTATTTAACAAGTCCGCAGGACTTGCCTGTGAATAACCCCCAGATTTATCTGGGGGTTGTGATACGCCTCCTTTCAC
>JAISWY010000213.1 GCA_031270925.1 Candidatus Symbiothrix sp. | reverse complement strand
AAGATTTTACCATTGACGCTGTCTTCTCCGATACGAATATTAACGAGATAAATTCCCTGTTGGAATTGCGATTGCATATATTCAGCCAAATTATCGCCCGAATAAGTGTTGTCGAATAGTTTTTGTCCCAAAATCGAATGGATTTTCACTTGATTACCGGAATATCGGCTTAAATGATTAAGCGCTTCGCGGAAGGATAAAGCCTGCAATGAGGGTGCAAATAAACCATCGGTTTGCGTATTTACGGACACGATATTCGAATAAACCCTTGCCTTTTCGGGCGATTGATTTTGTGCGGCTATGCGATAATAATAGACGCCGGGCGTCAAATTCTCGTCCATATAAGAAATTTCATAAGGGCTGACGGTTTCAACCGGCTGAAAATCAACGCCGTTAATCGAACGTTCGATGCCGATTCCGGCGATTTCCTCTATCGGACAAAGCCAATCCAGATAAACGGAAGTGTCGCTTTGCCGTTTCGCCCGCAAATCGCTGGGAACGGATGTATATTCCAAGCCGTGCAATTCGATTTCCGTTAGTTTGATTTGTCCGTTTTCCTTGAAAGCAAATTCCCAACGGAAATATTGATAAGCCGCTGAATTTTCTATATTTACGGAGATTTTATTGGCATTAACCGCAAAATCGGGAGCCGGTTGCCGGTCGATTTCATCCCAATGCCGGCCATCGAGTGAAGCCGAAAATGTCCACGAAGCAGGAACGATTTCGTCGCGCACAGCCACCAGATAACGGTTAATCATGGCCGGTTGCGGCGAAGTGTAAGTCAGTATAAAATTACCGCTGCCGGCATCTTGACGAACCAAATAATTGGAAGTATAACTGTTATCGTTCAAATTGCGGATATTATTGCTCGACGCAAGATTGGAAGTGAATGTTCCGCCGTTTTGACAGATATTTTTTTCGCTTGCATCAATCGGCGGTTCGGGATATTGCAATTCGGGATAATCGACTTTGGCGCGTTGCAGCCACATTTCAAACTGATCGTTCCAACCAAATGCGTTGACCGCATGTTGTTTTACATTGGTTTCGGCAGCAGCGCTCCAAAAATGAATCAATTCGCCTAAATTGCCCCGTCCGCCCGGATTGACCGGCGAACCTTGGAAATCGCCGTCTTTGTGCCGGTAATATTGGCCGAGCAGTTTCCAAAACCGTTGCAGCAGGCTTGTTTGTCCGTAGGCTTCGTAAGTGGGATACAAAAAATCGCGGTACCAGTAAGAAGTCTGTTCGGGGTCGGGATAATCGCAACCGCCCGAACCGTGTGTAAATTCGTAATGCCAAGTTGCGGCGCGCGGCGATTCCAAGTTCTTGAACAAATCGTATTGCAGGATTTCCGCCCATTTGCTGTCGCCCCACACCGGATAAAACATCGAGCCGCCGTAACCGCCGCCCACACCTTCGACGATGTGGCAAAGTTCGTGCGCCATCACATCGTAAATATAACCCGATTCGCTCCGGCTTTGGAACCAAGCTTTGTTGGCTTTGATGTAAACCATGTTCCGGTATCCGCCCACGTCGCTCCGATAGTCGTAAATTGAAGCCAAACCGCCGCCGTCGTCCAGCGGAAAAAGGAAGACATGCAAGCGCCGGTCGCTCAAAGCATCGCCGTAAGTCTTGAAAACATAATCCCAGTTTTGGGCATAAAAATCGTAATACAAATCATTGATCATCTCCGCGTTGTCTTTTTCCAACATATAAAATGCGGTGTTGCCGATTTGCTTCACTTTTACAACCGTAATCGGCGTTTCGAATATCCACAAATTGAGGTTTTCCCAGCGTTCGATCCATTCTTCCTTAGGCGTAACGGCATCGACATATACCGGTTCGGATTGCCTGTCGCCGCTCACAGCATAGAGTTTGAAACGGTAGTTGGTTTCCGGGTTCAAGGCATAAGGAAAAGATTGGATGTTGTTGGCGTCGATTTCGTAAGTATAAGTATAATCGACGCCTCCGTTTTCGGAACGCTCAATGCGGTAAGCGCTTTCGCCGGCAACATCATTCCAAGTTAATTTTACCTGATTGCAGGAACGCACTTCCACGCGAAAATTCGTTGGCGTTTCTGGCGTAAATTCGCTCGTAACAGCCTGTACATCGGCATACAACAGCCAGTCGGCAAATTGTGTTATTGAGTTTCCTCTGTTTTGCGAAATATTCAAACGGTAATATTTGTATGGCGCAGGATCGGCAATTTCAAAAAAACGCTTTTGGTAACGAGCGTCGAATACTTCCGAAGAACGAGAGTCGATGGCCGACCACGAAGAACCGTTGGCGGATGCTTCGAGCTTCCATGCACGCGGGTCGCGCGTTGGTTCGTCGTTGGCGGCCGTGATGGAATAATGTTCCACTTGATAAGGCTCGTCAAATTCGATCTTGACCCAAGTGGTCGCGGTGCGCGTCAAATATTTGCTAGCTTTGTTGTCGTCGAAAACATTATCTACTCCTTCGCTCGCCGGAGAGTTGTTGTTTTTTTCGCTTGCCGTATAATGTCGTGTATCCGTGAGTGAAGTCAATGCCGGAAAAGCGGACGTGATAGCGCTGTTCGACGCCACATAATCCGATTTTTCTTTGTCGTTTACCGAGCAAACGCGATAGATATACGGCGCAAAGGCGCTTACCTTCGTATCGACGTAAGACGTGGCGTTGGCGGCGACTGATGTTATCGTCGTATAATTCACGCCATTGGCGGAGCGTTGGATTTCAAAGCCCGTTTCATCGGACGAATTGTCGCGCCACGAGATTTTTACTTGATTGTGTGCCAAGGGATTTATTCGCACATTGATCGGAGCGGCCGGCACAGCGCTTTGAACTTCTACCGGAATGTTGCTGCAAACACAAGCAGCCACAATTATTCCTAAAAGTGTAATTTTTGTATTCATCGTATTTAATTTTTTATCCATTTACCATTATTACTTGCATGAGCCGAGCGAATTTCAAACAGATATTCGCCTGCCGGATATTCGCTTACGGAAATCCGGTTATCTCCCGGATAAACTTCGTAGCATTTCAACACGCGCCCGTTCAAATCATAAATCAAGAATTGTGCTTTTTCGGGAAGCTGAAAAGAAAGGCTGTCATCCGCCGGATTGGGATAGACGACACTTTTGATACTGATTTCCGGTAAGTTACTTCCCTCATTAATATTTTCCAATTTCCAAACGGCGCCGCTGCTCTTATCCGCATAGATATAGGAACCGGAGGTGGTATTGTCGAGATTGAAATACTTATCCTGTTGCCATTGCCCGCGCATCGTAAACGAGCCGTTATTGTTGATTTCCAATTGGATACGTCCTTTTTGATCGGTTGATGCATCCCATACGCAACGCCAAGTGTCGCTGTCGCTGTTGATGTATTTCACTCCGTTGGCTATCAGGTAAACCGATTTGAATCCGCTGACCGACTTGAACGAAAAGACAAAAGCGTTGTTGTCGCGTTGCAAGGGATTGATGCAAAAATCGCCTTCAAAATGGCTACTCGTGTCGTGCAAGCGTTGCAAATACAAGCCCGAAGCTTGGTGTTTGATGAAATATTTATCCTTCGTCGTGAGAATCGTTTGCGGAATATCGGCTTCGGAAACAATCGTCGAAGCCTCAACGCCCAATTCTGCGGCAGAAGCCCAAGCCTTGCCGTTTACCTCCGAACGGGCAATTAATTTGAAATAACGCGCTATGGGCTTGGAAGCGATAATCACTCGTTGCGGACTGTTCACATTTTGGAATTGTCCTTTGGCGGCGGGACTTCCCCAAACATCGTGATTGTTGCTGAAATAGATTTCGTAATTCCGGATGCGCCCGTTTTCGCCATCGGTGCGAGCGGTATAAACAAACGCCTCAATTTGATAATATTGCTTCATATCTACCACAATTTCATGCGGGTGAAGCGGTTCGTTCGTTCCCCATCTCGTGTGCCAAATTGTGGAGGGATTATTGTCGATGACATTGGCCGCCGCTTCGGATGTACTTGCCTGACTGGAATAACTAATCACCGACCATGTCGATTTATCCACAAAAAGATTGAAATCGGCATAAGTGGTCATACTTGCGAAACGACCGTCGGCTTGACAATAGGCTGTAACTCGACCGCCGTCCGCTAATGCAAAAGCCTGTGAATAAACCTGATAAACTCCGCTATCAATACTGTAATAGATAGTTGCTCCCTCCGTTGCGGTTGATAACGAAATTTCGCCGGTTCGACTATCTTGAATGATTTTTACCGGCGCACAAACCGGATTTTCAACTCGCGCTTTTTCCGACAGTTGCTCGTTGGAAAGATTGCTTCCTATCGGGAAAATCATAAAATCGAAAATGGTTGTTTCGGCCCGCAATTCGTATTTTTCCAAAGGTTCCTGACCACAGCTGGCATTGCCCAAGGGTCGTTGGCGGGCGTCGAGATACACAACCGTATTTGCCCGTGTGCTGAATTGATAGGGATGTTTGATTCTGTTGGAGCCATTAAAAAAATCGGACGGACGGTAATGACCGGCTGTAGCGGCCATTGTTTCGGGTGCGATGAAAAGCAAGCCTTTCCCGTCGTTATCGGCAAGCGCCAACCAACGCACATCCTGTTTACTGCACATTTCCTGCGGCCAAACATAATCGACCCATTGCGCCGAAACAGTGGAATTATACACGCCGGGCAATTCGCTTTCTTTCCGATCGGGATAGCTTTCGCCGGGGCCGCGACCAAACCAAGTCATCTGTTCAAACGCAGAGGGCATTTCAAGCATAAAACCGATGCGCGGCAAAATTACCTGTTGGGCGGACGGATCAATTTGATTGGAAACAAGAATCGCGCCGTCATTCATCACTTTAAACAGCGTTTGAACGGTAAATTTATTCGCACCGCTACCGGAATAAACATTCGTTATCGTCAAATCCACGCTTTGATGCGTTTCGCTTTCAGTAAGTTGCCATTCGCCGGCTTTGAGGCTTAAGCTTCTCAAACCCATATTGTTCCATGACGAAGATTGGCCTTTGTCGTTTTCGGTTCCGGGACGGAAAACATTCAATTTCAAGGGTTCGGAAATCAAATTTTGACCGTTGAATGTGTAAGCGCTTAACGTTCCGGTCGTTTTGGAAAACTCGGCGGAAAAATTGGTTCCGGAAATGATCAATTTCTGAGCGCTTTCTTCGACATTCAACGTTTCCGTTTCGGTGGAAGCGTAGAGGGTTTTAGGCGATTCGGCTATTAAGAACTGCTCGGTTGCAACTTCGTAACCGGCTGTTTCCCAGAGCGTATTTTCTTTTTGCGATACATGGAAACGGACAAAATATTCAGCTCCTGCCGTCAAAGTTTCCGGCAAGCCTTCGATGGTAATTTCCGAGTATTGATGCGGATTCAGATTCGGCGTATCAACGGATTTTGTAAAAATCACTTGACCGTCTTCCAAAATTTCGTAGGAAATCGCTAAATCTTCGATGCCGATATGGTCGCGCTTGTTGATGATTTGAAGGGTTAACTTATCGCTTTTTAATTGAAAATCAACCGGTTGATAAATCTTCTTCACTTCGATCGATTTGTCGGAAATCGTGCGATTGCTGAAAATCACACCGTTGGTACAGAAGCTGCCATCATTGGGCTTATCGCCGAAATCGCCGCCGTAAGCCATGTAATTTCCCGTGCCGTTGGGAATCGGTATTTCGAGGCTTTGATCAACCCAATCCCAGATAAATTGCCCCATCAGTGCGGGATATTCTTCGTACAAATCGTAGTATTCGCGCATATTGCCGATGGCATTACCCATAGCGTGGTTGTTTTCGCATTGCACGTGCGGTTTCACGGTTTGGCCGTTGTTGAACTGTTCCAAACGGCTTTGGCCGATAGACTGTATATAATCTACACTGCCGTACATGGTACTCGAAATATCGCAATATTCGCTGTTGCCTTCGTAATGCGTGGGGCGCGTGCTGTCCAAAACTTTAATCGCTTTGGCCGAATAATCGTGGTTTATCCCGTTACCCGATTCGTTTCCCAACGACCAAATAATGATGGACGGATGGTTGCGGTAACGTTTAACCATGTTTTCGGCGCGTTCGACCATCGCCTTGCGAAAACGCTCTTCGCCCGACAACGATGTATTGCCATGACATTCTACATTGGCTTCGGCTAAAACGTAAATACCGTATTTGTCGCACAAATCATAAAAATACGGATTGTTCGGATAATGCGAAGTACGCACGGCATTGACATTCAGCTTTTTCATTAATTGAATATCGGTTTCCATTTCGGATTTGGAAACAGTGCGGCCGGTTATGGGACTGTGATCGTGGCGGTTCACGCCTTTAATCAGAATCGGATTGCCATTTACGAGAAATGCGCCGTTTCTTGCCAAAGCAACTTCCTTGAATCCGATTTTGGCGCTACGAATATCCGTCGTTTCGCTGTTGTTTTGCAGGCTAATAAGCAAATCGTAGAGATTCGGCGTTTCGGCCGTCCATTTTTTCGGATTGGTAACTGCGATATTCAAACTGTTTTTTCCGATGATCAGATTATTAATCGTCTGTTGTGCAAGGATTTGTTCGCCCTCTATGATCTTTACCGACAATGAAGCGGATGTCAGGACTTCGCCCGCTAATTCGACGTCGATCAAGGCATTGGCATTGATATAATTGTTATCCAAATCGGTACGGAAGAAGAAGTCGCGGATTTGCGTTTGCGGAGCCGACCACAAAAAAACGTCGCGATGAATGCCGCTAAAACGCCAAAAATCCTGGTCTTCGAGATAGGATCCGTCGGTAAAACGATAGACTTCGGCGGCAATCACATTGTTTCCGCTTTGAAGATATGGCGTAATTTTAAATTCAGCCGGCAAATAACTGTCTTCCGAATAACCCACTTTTTGACCGTTTATCCAAAGGTAAAAGCCCGCTTCTACTCCATCGAAACGCACGAAAACATCGCGATTTTCCCAACCGTCCGGCAAATTAAATTCGCGACGATAACTGCCCACGGGATTAGGCATCGAATAGAAAGTCCAATCCGTGGGACGTGATTGAATCACGTTCGGCCACTGATTTCCAAACGGATAGGTAATATTGGTATAAAGCGGCGGATCGTAGGATTTTTTATTCCGGACGCCTTCCATCTGCCAAACGGCCGGGACATTGATATTATCCCAAGCGCTCACATCGTAATCCGTTTGGTAAAAATCTTTCGGACGATTGTTCGGATCGGCCACCCAATGGAACTTCCAAACGCCGTTCAACGAAAAATAATAATCCGAACTCTCGACGGCCACCGGATTTCGCGCCTGCGCCTCGTCGCCGAATGGTATGCCGACCGTAACGGCTTTTTCCCGATTGACTTGCGTAATCGAAAGGTTATTCCACTCTTCCGCTTGATCGGGATTTTGCGCCCAAGCAACGTTCAAACTGAATAAAAATAAAAAAAGATAAATTATTCGTTTCATAAGACCTTTATTTTTACGATTGATTTATCCGAAGGAGCAGAGAAAGCGACAAAATAAACACCGGGACGACAATCGATTCCGATAAGCGATTCGGGCGGTAAAGATCCTGCCTTAATTCGCTGTCCAACAACATCATACACTTCATACTGCATCGTTTCTACGGCTTGCGACCGAATATACAATTGATGCGAAAGCGTATATATTTTGTAACCGATGCCGACGATGCGCGGCAAAGTTGTAATATTTTCTTTTTCAAACAGTTGCCATTCGGCTAATTGAAACGTCAGACAGGTTTCTTTTTCCATTTTTTCGACTTGCAACCGATAATGAGTATAAGCCGCATCGTTGTCGAAAGCATATTCCTGCGTATGGTAGCGCGCAGGGAAAAATTGCTGTTTCTGCCTGTCGAGCGTTACCCAATTGACGCCGTCGTTGGAAGCTTGCAATTCCCATACACGCGGGTCGCGTTCCGAGAAATCATTTCCTGATGTAAGTTTGTAACGATCAACGACTACCGCTTGCGGAGAAACATATTGCAGCCAAAAAGTTGTACCTTTATTGACTGCGCAATATTTGGTTGTGGCGTTTCGGTCGTTCAATTTTTCTACGCCTTCATTGCCGGTTACGCCGTATTGGTCGCTTATCACGCCGCCGTTGTTCATTACGGAAGTTTCCATTGCGGCGGAATGGCGACTGCCGAAGAGTTGCCATTCGCGCAAAGCGACATTGGTTTTGCCGTCGTTGTTTTTAATGGTCAAGCGAAAAGTTTTGCATTGCCGTATATCGTTATACGAAGGTAAATTGCCGAACCATTTGGTTTCGTTGGGCAGAAATTCCACATTGGTTTGTTCGTCCAATTTGTACCATGTTGAACTGGGTTTGCCTTCCAAAATCCATGAAAGTTTGCGTTTTTCGCCCGTACCTTCGTCGGAAACGGTAATCGAATAGTTGGTCAATTTGGTCAATGCGGGCAAATCGACTGAAAAATTGATATTGGCTTCATAAGGAACGCTAACGGCAGTCGAAACGTCATTGTCAAACAGAGCGGCAATAGCCAATCCGCTTACAGAGCTTGCTGTTCCGACTTGTTCATCGCTGATGTCATGCGGATAAGCTTTGGCATAGACCAAATCCGAAGCGGTTTCCGGTTCAAGCGCTTGAGCAACCAGATACGCCAAGTGGCGCATACCCGGAATGTTCGGATGCAAATCGTCTGCAAACAAGTCTTGTCGGCCTTGGAAAGGTGTGAAGAGGTCGATGATTTCCGAAGCTGTTTCCGCCGCAATTTCTTCGAGCAACGGCATCATTTCATTTTCCAATACATTCGCTTTGAAACTGCCCAAGGGATAGATAGGCACGGGTTTGCAAATATAAATTTTCGGCTGGCTCGGTAAATTTTTAAACGAATTGACAAAATCGGTATAATCGCCCTTAAACTCCTGTTTGTAAGGATTCCAGTTATAATCGTTGGTATCGTTCGTGCCTAATTTGATAACGACAATATTGGGATTATAGGTCAAAGCATATTGATATTCAGCCATATTCCAATAAGGTCTGTCGGAATGGCGCAACATACAGTAGCCGCTGAGTCCGAAATTGCTTACTTCGTATTTGTCATCATCCAAAAAATCCTGTAAAGCCACCGGATAGCCAAAGCCGCGCGAGGGTGTGC
>JAISWY010000192.1 GCA_031270925.1 Candidatus Symbiothrix sp. | reverse complement strand
AAAGACATTAAAGATTGATGATGATACTATATTATTCATAATTCTCAATTTTTAATTCTCAATTCTCAATTATTAATGATTGGGATTTTTTTCGATATACGGATTGCCTTCGGTAATCGGATAGGTGGCGTAATACATTTTCAGGTCGAAATGGAGCGGTTCACCCTTGTAGGCTTCTCTGCCTCGGTGGTCTATTTTCACCTTCCGATAGAGCCATTTCCCATCGATGCTTTCGCCCGGCGCGTAGATTTTGTAGAGCCACAAACCACACATTACCGAAGAGGCGTTGTTGGGGTCGTAAGCCCACAGTTCGTCGGCCATTCGCCAGCGTTTGAGGTCGTTGTAGCGATGATCTTCAAAGGCGAGTTCCACGCGGCGTTCATTCACAATGCGATTGAAATCCAATTCGGCGTCGGTAATTCTGAAATCGTCTCCGCCTGCACGTTTCCGCACACGGTTAATCAAAATCAAGGCCAAAGTGCGCATAATGTTATCCTTATAAGTCGCCACGCCGTTTTCATTCAGGAAAAAGGCAGCTTCGGCAGCATTTAAAAGCGCTTCGGCATATCGGAACACGATGTAAGGCACAGTGCTTTTGCCGTCGGATTCCGAACCGGCTTCGGTATCCATCATTTTCCGCATCAGGAAACCACTGTGGCAGACGTAATAAGTGTCTTTGTGCGGCCCTTCCACGCCGGTCATCCGCAGGCCTTCGTAATAACCTTTTACAGGATCGTTGATGTCTTCCATCGTAGGCGCCGATTTGAAAGTGAAGCCCGAAGCGGTTTTGACGGCTAAACCGGCCTGAAATTCAATCGGTGTTCCCCGAAATAACGAGCCGGAATGAAGCGCCGTACCGTTCAAGCGCGGATCGCGGTCGGCAAAAATATCGGCGGGATTGTCGTAAATGATATAATCGGCCGTCGAATTGGCTGCGTTCATTGTTTCTACCTGATTATCAGAATGATACGGTTTGAAAGCTGCATTTGTTCGCATGGAAAGCTGTTCATAACAATCCAGCAAATTCAGCACGGGATTGGCCTCTGCGCCGATTTTGTTGCCCGAAGCCATCGTGCGCGGCACATTGCGTCCGGTAAAGGAATTTTCAAAATTGATACCTTCGTAATCCTTGTAGAAAATCAACTCGTTATTACCGTTTTTATCCAAAAACAAGTTGGCGTAATTGGTTGCCAAATCCGATTTTTTCTGATACAAAGCGTATTCGCCCATTTTTTCGAGTTCGAGATAAGCGTCCAAGCATTTTTGATAATAGTCGTTGGCGCGGTTCTTTTCGATACCGGTTGCACCGCTCGGCAAAATCAAGCCTTTGCTTACGCTTTTATCGTAATTTTGGGCGATGGAAGCTGCATAAAGCATCGCACGGCACTTCAAGGCCAAAGCGCTGCCTTTCGTCGCCCGCGATTTAACAGCAGCCGATACCCAATCCAAATCTTCGGTTATCGCATCCAATTCGTTGCCAATATAGTCATACACTTCCGATTCTTTGTTGCGCGGACGAGCCAGCGTAATCGGGTTGTCGGTATATTCCTGCACCTTTTCGATAATCGGCACGCCGCCCATCCGCGATACCATTGTAAAATAGACAAAGGCACGCAAATAACGTGCTTCGGCAATGAAATACTTCTGTTGCATTTCACGTTGGGGAATATTTTCGCCGAAATGATCTTTCAAATTTTGCAGGTGTGCGTTGATGGAGCGAATCAGACTGTAATCGTAATAAGCGCGATAATCCTGATTTTTATTGGAAGCAAAAGCCCAATACGCGCTGTTGTTGGAGGCTTCATCCCACGAGCAGAGGTCGTTCAAACCGTCTTCGGTAAAATCCTGCGGATAGTTCAAGCGCGAATAGAGATTGGCGGCAACGCTGCTTACGCCCGCAACAGAAGAATAAAGTTCCTGCGCATCCATCGCGTTTTCGTCTTTTTGTGTCAGCCAGTCTTCGCACGAAATGAAGGGCAAAAGCAGCAGACAGCAAGCGATTATTTTAAAATTGATCTGTTTCATAATCCGTATTTCTTTTTAAAATGTAACATTGATTCCAAGAGTGAAATTGCGCGTTTGCGGATAATCCGAACCGTTGGTGGTGTCGATTTCGGGGTCGAAACCAAAATCGTTTAAGCTATCCCAACAGAGCAGGTTGGAAGCTTCGAAATAGAATCTAACTTTATGAATATAAGCTATTTGCGTCCAAACCGCCGGCAGCGTATAACCCAAAACCAAATTCCGCAAGCGCAAATAATTGATTTTCTTGGTGTAAAAATTGTTTTCGCCGCGTGTCGAAGGATTGCTGCTGCGCAATGCAGGATATTTACCCGGCACCCAAGGCGAAGTCGGGTCGAAAATATCTTCGTGATGCCACACATCGAGGCTGTTGTAGGCAAAAGCGTTTTTGGTGCGGGCTGTTCCCCATTTCAAATCCCAATCGGGAACGAAAGTATTCATAAATCCGCCTGCAAAATCGGCGGCGAAATCAATGCCTTTCCAATCGAAACCGAAATTGAATCCGAGCGAAAGTAGCGGGTTTTTATTGCCTTTCGAATCGTCCCATGGCCACGAAACCGACGAATAGCCGAGCGGTCGCTTGTCGGATTCGTTAATTATGCCGTCGCCGTTCACGTCTTTGAAAATGACGTCGCCCGGAACGAGGCTGGTGTTATTGTTTCCGTCGATAATGACCGGGTAGTTGTCGATTTCTTCCTGTGTTTGAAATATGCCGATGGCTTCCCATTGCCACACTTGTCCGTTGGAAACGTTCGCCCAACGGTCGTTCTGGCTCCAATAATACCTGTCCAAAGCGTTATAAAACAGTTCGCCATAGCGTTTACCGTTTTTCTGTCGCGCCAAAGTGACATTGACGCCTGCAAAATAATTGAAATCGCCGATTTTGTCGGCCCATTTCACGAAACCGTCAATCCCCATGGTTTGGTCGGAGTTGAGGTTGCGAGCCAAAGTGGTCATACCGCTTTCCAATGGGAAAAGCACATCGTTGGGAAGGGCGGCTATACCTTCGCGTTGCCGTTTGAAGACGTCCAATTCGGCCGTTAATTTATTGGCGAAAAAGCCCAAATCCACACCCAAGTCGATAATGGAAGTGGTCATCCATGAAAGTTGCGTGTTGGGAACGCTTTTTAAGCCCGAACCGACAACGTATTTATTGTTCGTGTTATCCATCGGATTGACGGGAATTAAGGCGCCGCCCGATTTGTAATCGTAGCCGGGCAAATAGGCGAAATTCGGATATAGACTGCCGAGATTGTCATCGCCCATTTCGCCGTAAGAGGTGCGAAATTTAAGGTTGCTGAACCATCCGGCAATGGCCGCATCTTGCCAAAAACTCTCTTCCGACACGCGCCAAGCTCCCGAAACCGACGGGAAAAAGCCCCAGCGATTGCCTTTCGGAAATTTCCAAGAGCCATCGTAGCGACCGGCAAAATCAATAATATATTTTTGCGCGTAGTCGTAACCGGCGCGGAAAATGAAACTTGCCGTCGAAAATGTTTCTTTGCGGTGGCTAACGCTGTTGTCTTCGCTTGTGGAAATCAAATCCAGAAATTCGTTTTCCACCGGCGATTGCATGACCGATAAATAATTGTGCTGCCGTTCGTAAGCTTCAAAACCGGCCACCGCTGTAAGATGGTGTTTTGTCGCAAAAGTATTGTCGTAATTCAGCAGAAACTGTCCGTTGATGTCCTGCTGATTTTCTTTCGTGGCAACCAAATAAGTGGTCGAATATTCGTGTTGGCTTAATGCGCCGGTGGTTTTATCTTGCGAGTATTCGCTATACGATTTTTCGTGATTGATAATGCTGTTATCCGAATAATAATAAGCAAAAAATCCTTTGGCCGTCAAGCCTTTGAGGGGCGTTTG
>JAISWY010000146.1 GCA_031270925.1 Candidatus Symbiothrix sp. | reverse complement strand
CAGAAGCGACAGACCGCAGGTCTGTCGCTTCTGCTTAACACAGGGGTTTGCAGGTGAATCAAAAATAGGATGCCGTTGGGGCATCCTGTTAGTTGCCCTGCTAAGATTCGAACTCAGACAAGCGGAACCAGAATCCGATGTGCTACCATTACACCACAGGGCAAATTGATTTCGAGGTGCAAAGATATATAAATTTATGTTAGAAACCAAAAAGGACTGGTTGTTTTTCAGACAGGCTGTTGGCGACTTTGCCGCAACAGACTATTCCCCCTTGTAATTCAACCCCAAAATCGGTGCGGCCGGAATCAATTCCATTATTTCTTGTTTATTTTGCAGCCTTTAATTATTTTTTATAAAATTGAGTATATTATGCAATTCTTCCCGTTTTCTCAATAAACAATTTAATGCAATGAAAGAAGACGCACACTTGTGGCAACAGTTTTTAGACGGTGGCAACGAAGCCTATTCCGCTCTATACGAAAAGTATATCGACGCGCTATTTGCTTACGGAGTCCGTTTTACGCCCAACCGCGAGCTGGTCAAAGATTGCATTCAGGATGTTTTTGTGAAGATATACAGTCATCGGAATCATTTGAAACCTACCGATAACGTCAAATTCTATCTTTTTGTGGCATTGAAAAATATCTTGCTCGATTATTTCCGGGGCAATGCCGCAATACAGGTGGAAAACGATTTTGCCGAACCGGTTTTCGACGTGGAATTTCCGGTAGAGGAACAAATGATTGCCGACGAACAGGAGCAGGAACGCTCACAAGTAATGAACCGGGTACTCGACGCCCTGACTTCCCGCCAAAAGGAAGTGATTTATTACCGCTACGTCGAAGGCATGGATTTGCAGATGATTTGCGAACTGATGCAAATGAATTACCAGTCGGTGCAAAACCTGATTCAACGTTCAATTAAAAAACTGAAAACAACGATTATCAATCAAAAATACAATATCAAGTTTTATATACATCAGGCAAAATGAAAAAAATAGGCACAGGCATAAAATACAAAGCGTTTACGGTTGAAGAATTTCTGCAAGACGATTTTTTTATCCGTTCGATAACGCATCCCAACACGGAATCGGATCAATTTTGGGAAAAACTGATTCACGAAGGCAATCTGAATTTGCACGAATATCATTCCGCCCGCAATTTTATCCTCTCCATTCAAGTACAGTCCGAAACGCTATCCAACGACGAAAAACAAGTAATTTGGAAACGTGTTCAGTCGGATAACAGTTTGTATATCAAAAGAAAATCGAAACAAAAATATTTGCGGCGAATTTTCGTCGCCTCTTCGGGCATTGCAGCGGCAATCGCGATACTTGTTTTGTGGAACGTTTTCCCTCGAACGGAAACACCGGATGAATTAGCTGCCCAATCCACAACCATCGAATCGATCGCCGCACCCGACGAGCCTGTAACCGAAATCCAACTGGTTGTCAATAACGATAAAACCATTGTAATAGAGGGCGAAGAGGCCGAAATCACTTACAGCGACGAAAAAGTTACCGTTGCCAACGAGCATCGCGCATCGAAAAGCGAAACCTTGCCGCCTGCCGCCGTTTTCAATCAACTGATTGTACCTTTCGGCAAACGTTCCACGCTGACTTTGGCCGACGGCAGCAAGATTTGGCTCAATGCCGGAACGCGTGTCGTCTATCCTGCCGTTTTCGCGAAAGACAAGCGCGAGATTTTTGTCGATGGCGAAATTTTTGCCGACATCACCTACAACGAGAATTGGCCGTTTGTCGTGAAAACCAAGAACTTATCGGCCGAGGTGCTGGGTACTTCGTTCGACGTGAACGCTTACGAATCGGACGATGAAAAATCCATCGTATTGGTTTCGGGAAAATTGCAGGTCAATATGGAACAGGGCAATACGATTCTGGTTCCCAATCAGATGTTGTTGCACAACAACGATAACACGTTTCATGTCGCAACCGTCAATCCGGTCGGCTACACGGCTTGGAAGGAAGGCCGTTTACAATACCAAAGCGAGGATTTGAGCATTATTTTGAAACGTTTATCGCGCTATTATGGTCGGGAAATCGAATGTTCGTCCGCGGTGTCCGGATTGAAATGTTCCGGCAAACTGCTGTTGAGAGACGATTTGCAAACCGTGCTGAATTGTATCGCACTGACGGCGCCAATCGATATTCGAAACGAAAATGAAAAATATGTGATTACTTATAAATAATTTAAAAATATGAGAAAACTACTGTTCTTGGCAGGAATGATTTTCCTGATCGTCGTACCGGAAAGCCATGCCCAACCGGCTACTTTGTCGCTGAATCTCAAAAACAAAACAATTCGGGAAGTTTTCAATGAAATTGAAAGCCACAGCGACTTTACGTTCTTTTATTATGATAATGTGCTGGATGTGAAGCGGAAAGTGAGCATCAACGTTGCGAATCAATCCATCGAAACGATTTTGGAACAGCTATTTGCCGG
Organism: Candidatus Symbiothrix sp.; assembly: GCA_031270925.1. Taxonomy (GTDB): domain Bacteria; phylum Bacteroidota; class Bacteroidia; order Bacteroidales; family Azobacteroidaceae; genus Azobacteroides. Next base: position 4,689 of record JAISWY010000146.1, on the reverse strand, counting down.
CACCGACAACACTTGGGCGATTTCCGACCGCCAAATCGTGATTTCTAAAAAGGAATCGAAAACACCAAAGCTTTCTGTAACGCAGGAGCGCAGGGTTTCGGGACAGGTTTTGGATGATAAAGGCGACCCGATGATCGGCGCCACCGTGCAGATTGCCGGTACCAATCGAGGCGTTGTTACCGACATCGACGGCCATTACAGCCTGACCGTTCCCGACGGAAACGTCCGGTTGCAATTCATTTATTTGGGCTACGCCAAACAGGAAGAGGCTGTCGGCAACCGTCAAATCGTCAATATCCGTATGAAGGAAGAAGCCGACGAGTTAGACGAATTGGTGGTGGTCGGTTACGGCACAATGCGCAAAAGAGACCTTACCGGTTCGGTTGCTTCCGTGAAAGGCGATTTGTTGAATACTACGTCCAACGTGAATGTGCAAACGGCTTTGCAGGGGCGACTTCCGGGCGTATATGTGAAACAGAGCAGCGGTATGCCCGGCTCGACCATGCAAATCCGTATCCGCGGAACAAACTCTATTAAAGGCGGTAACGAGCCTTTGTACATCATCGACGGTTTTCCGAGCAGCATCGCCGCCTTGAACGTGGCAGATGTGGAAAGTATCGAAATCCTGAAAGATGCTTCGGCTTCGGCTATTTACGGTTCACGTGCCGCTAACGGCGTAGTGCTGGTAACAACCAAGCAGGCAAAACAAGGCAAAATGCAGGTCGAATACAACGGCAGTTTGGGTTATGCCAAACAAATAAAGAAACTCGATTTGATGTCGGCTTCGGAATATCTGCAGTTCATGAACGAACAGCAAAAAATCGCGACCGGAAACGATTATTATACGCCCGACCAAATTGCCGACGCCGGTAAAGGCACCGATTGGCAGGATTTGGTATTCCGCACGGCGCAGGTGCAAAACCATTCGCTGAATATTACGGGCGGCAACGATATGATGCAAGCCTTGCTCGGATTCAGTTATTACGATCAGGAAGGCATTATTGCGGGCAACGAAATCAAAAAGATGTCGATGCGTGCCAATTTGATGATGAACCTGTCCAAGAACTTGAAAATTTTGGGAAATTTGTTGTACAATTTTTCCGATTGGGACAGGAACGATTCGTCCGGCACCAACCGTCTATCTTCGGTTATCGGTAGCGTACTGGGCGCTCCGGCAACGATTAAACCCTACAACGATGATGGCTCATACAGTTTGATGACCACCGACTTTTTGATCGGTGGATTAAATCCGATAGCTTATATCAACGAAGTGTCGAGCATCGAATATAATTATCGCGTTCTTTCTAATGTAACATTGGAATACAAGCCCATTCCCGAACTGACTTTGCGTTTGTCGGGCAATGCTACGACTACCAACACTCGTAGCGAATATTACCGTACCACGCTGTTCCCCGGTTCGCAGGGTAGCGCTTCGCTGTCTTTTCCGCAAACAGTCGATTTGAATAGCGCCAATACGCTGACTTATGATAAGACATTTAACAAAAGTCATCATCTTACGGCGATGGGTGGCCTAACTTACGACGAATCGGTATCGAAAAGCGCTTCCATGAGCGCCGAAACGTTTCAGAGCGATGCTGGCGGCGTGTTTAATATTGGCGCCGGAGCCAAACAAAACGTGCCTTCGTCGCGCTATTCCAAATGGACGATGCTCTCGTTTCTCGGTCGTTTGAATTACTCGTATCAAAGCAAGTACTTGGCTACCTTGAACATGCGTGCCGACGGTTCGTCGCGTTACAGCAAAGGCGGCAAATGGGGTTATTTCCCTTCGGGTGCGGTGGCTTGGCGAATGTCGGAAGAATCCTTTATGAAAAACCTTCCCTTCCTCTCCAACTGGAAATGGCGGGTCGGATACGGAATCACAGGGAATACCGGTATTTCTCCGTATCAAACTTTGGATTTGATTAGCACCGGAACCATCGTTCTGAATAAAGATTTGGTTACTTATTACCGGATGTCGGATACTTACCAATCGGATTTGAAGTGGGAAACTACCCGCCATTTGGATTTGGGAGCGGATATTTCGCTGTTCAACAACCGCTTGAATATTACCGCCGACTATTACCAAAAGAAAACCGACAATCTGTTGAATACGGTCGAAATGCCTCGTTCGAGTGGTTTTACCACCTCTACCCAAAATATCGGAAAGATGGAAAACGAAGGTTTTGAATTGGCCATCAACGGCGATATTATCCAAACGAAAGACTGGCAATGGAACTTGGCGGCAAATGCTTCGTTCAACCGTAATAAAGTTACCGAACTCTACAAAGGAGCCGATATGTACGGCGCCACGCAAGACATCGTGATTATGAAAGACATCATCCATCTGATTCGGGTAGGCGAGCCTTTGGGCGTATTCTACGGTTATGTGGAAGACGGTTACGACGATTACGGCAATGTGCAGTACAAAGATGTTGACCCCGACGGCAAAATCACGGCATTAGACCGTCAAATCATCGGTGATCCGCATCCCGATTGTACGCTGGGTTTGACTTCTTCGTTACGATGGAAAGATTTACAGTTAAGCTGCTTCTGGTACGCTTCCATCGGAAACGACATCTATTCGCTCTCTATGGCGGCTCTGACCCACGACTATCAATGGGGCATCAGCACCATGCGCGAAGTGCTTTACGACCACTGGACGCCGGAAAATACCAATGCCAAATATCCTAACATTACGGCGGCCGCTTCGGGCAACCTGCGTATGTCCGACAGGTTTGTCTATGACGGATCTTATTTGCGGATGAAAAACATCGAATTGGCTTACAGCCTGCCCTTGCAACGGTGGGGACTGAAAAATTCACAAATCTATGTGAGCGGTCAGAACTTGCTGACCATTACTAACTATCCTTTTTGGGATCCGGAAGTCAATGCCGGAGCCGGAAGCAATGTCGAACAGGGTCTCGACGCTTACAATTATCCCGGAAACAAAAGTATTACGGTGGGTATGCGCTTAGTGTTTTAATCACGAATGTTGAATCTTATAAAATAAAATGAAATGAAAAAGATAATTTATATTGTATGGATCGCAATGGGTTTCAGTTTCTTTGCCTGTGAAGATTTGGAAATTTTGCAGGAAAAACCCAAATACGACGCCGTTGAAACGTTTATGACCAATGCAAGTCGGGTGGAAAGCGTCATTTTTTCTTGCTATTATCAACTGCGCCGGGCGCCGCTTTTAGGTCAGGCTTTGCATACCATCGACGAAACAATGGCCGATTACAACTACGGCAGCGGATCGTATGCCTATATGTCGCAATACAAGGGACTTGACCAAACAAATACAACACGGGTTACCGATTCGTGGGCGGTTGCCTATCGCGTCGTTCGTTTTTCCAACGAGATATTGGATTTGATGAGAGATACTCCCATGTCGGATACCGACCGGAAAGAATTGACCGGCGAATTGCGGTTTCTACGCGCATTAGCTTATTCCCGCTTGGCGTGGCATTGGGGCGGCGTTCCTCTCTTCGACGAATCGAATTGGAAAAGCCTGTACCAAGCCCGTAGTTCAGTGGAAGAGATATACAGTTTCATTGTGAAAGATTTGGAATACGCCGAACAAAATTTGCCCGACCGCGAAAAACAATACGGACGACCCTCAAAAGCAGCGGCAAAAACCTTTCTGACCGAGATGTATCTCTATCAGAAACGTTGGGCTGACGCTCGCGACAAAGCCTTGGAAGTCATCAATCAAGGTCGCTATGCTTTGGTGCCTGTTTCGGTAGTCGACGATTTTTACAATGTTTTCGGTCCGGATGTAAACGGTACTTCCGAAGAAATTTTCTACATCAAATTTAATACGCTGAGCGGCGCTCAGTTTGCATGGTTTTTACACACCACCGGCACTACTTACATCAATCCTACGCAAGGCCCGATGGGTCTTTACAGTTTGGATGAAAATCAGTTTATCGCCAATTGGAATGCAAGCGACTTGCGGAAATCTTTTAATTTGTACGATAGAACCGTAAGCGGGGTTGATCGCAAATTGTGCAAGAAATTTATCGATCCCGATCAGACAAGTTCCTACACCAGCAACGATAATCCCCTGTATAAATACAGCGACTTGTTGCTCTTCTACGCCGAAGCTGCCGCCCGCGCCGACAACGCGCCTACCAACGACGCCATGGAAAAACTGAATATGGTGCATCGTCGCGCCTACGGCAAAAATCCGGTAACACCCAACGCTTCGGTCGATTTCAAATTAGCCGACTATAATACTGTTGATAAATTCATCGACTTGGTGCTGAAAGAACGTGGCTACGAAACTTATTGCGAAGGTAAGCGCTATAACGATCTGGTGCGTTGCGGTAAATTAGCCGAATGTGTGAAACGCGCCAAAGGAATCGATATTACATCCGAAGCTGCTTATTGGTGGCCGATTCCCAATATGGAATTTTTGCATAATCCTTATTTTGATGTGGATCGTGATCAGAATCCGGGGTATTGATACAATTAAGAATTGAGAATTGAGAATTGAGAATTGAGAATTGAGTGATGCGAAAGAAACAAAATATAATGATTTTTCCGGTGTCCCGTCAGGGACACAATGTTGGTAGAAAGAAAAATGCCACCGCCCCCTGCTCCGTCCCGTATGGGACGGAATGTGCTGTCGGAAACCCATAAGAAGTTGTCGCAAAAGTCTCGGAAAACCATTATAGCTTATTTATT
>JAISWY010000141.1 GCA_031270925.1 Candidatus Symbiothrix sp. | reverse complement strand
TAAAATCGGGATTGAAATTACCCAGATAAACGTATTCTTGGATAAGTAATCCGCCGTTTGCATCTACCATTCTACGCCCCTGTTGGTCTGTAAGCCATTTTCTTCCAAACATGGATCCGTAAGGGTATCCTACCCTGAGAATATTGGCGCACTGGAAAATCTCTCCAAGGTTAATTTCATCAAGACCTTCTACCATACTGATGACTTCGGATTCATTTTTCGAAAAGTTGAGATCTACATTCCATTGAAAATCTTTCAACTTGACCGGAATCATATTTACAGCCGCTTCCCAGCCTCTGTTTTCAATTTCTCCGGCATTATACATACCAGTCCCATATCCCGAAGAAATCGGCATATCGGCTTCTACAATCTGGTCGAATGAGTTGGATTGATAATAAGTTATATCGAAGTTCAAACGACTGTTGAGAAAGCGCAGATCGACGCCAAATTCCACCGATCGGGTACGTTCGGGTTTCAAATGGCTGTTAGCCACCGTACCGGCTAACGATACATATTTATATCCGCCGTAAATATTACTGCTACCCAAGTCGAGATAGGGCAATAAACGATAAGGATAAGTATCGTTACCCACTTGTGCGTATGAAGCGCGAAGTTTTCCGTAGAATTTGTCGGAAGGAACGCCAAACATTTCGGTCGGCAGCCACGATATACCTACCGAAGGATAAAAATAAGAGCAATTTTCCAATGGCAGTGTCGAACTCCAATCATTACGTCCCGTTATATCCAAATAAATAAAATCCTTAAAACCAACCGATAACGAACCGTATAGGCCACGTATGAGCTTTTGGTTGCGAACATCTTCGTCCGACCGGGGCAAATCGTTGCTATTGGAGATATGGGCAAAACCCTCTTGTTTTAGCGATTGCAGCGAAGCGTTGAGCCACGAACTTTTGTAATTCAACTGACTACCGCCCAAAGTTCCCATCACGGAAATTTCATTGTTCAGGAAACGGTCGTTATAAACCAGCAAATATTCGGCATGAGAGTTATCGGTAATATTATATTGTCGGCGATAATATCCCAAGGCATTTGTTCCGCCTCCAAACGAACCCTTGTTCCTGTATTCCATACTGTTAGTACTTATATATTCCCTGCCATATTTCAAAGTAGCCTTCAAAACAGGTAAAATCTGGTAGGATAAATCAAAATTGGCCATCAAACGTAATTTTGAGTCTGTGTTGCCTGTTTCGTTAATTATCCAATAAGGATTATGCGTATCGCCAACCATCATAGATTCCGTTCCCTCCGTCGTTTTATAATATTTGATTTCATCCAAACTCATCGAACGCGGGAGTTTAGCATACATATACAAAGGATTGTAAGGGGTTTCTCCCGGATAACGGCGATTTTGCGTATAGTCGTCGATAAGCGTTAATTTGGAATCCAAGGTCAGATTCTTTATTAATGTATTGAAGAAACGCATGGTTAAAGTATTTTTGTTTACCAAATTTTGCGTTTCCACCACATCATCGGCATTCATATTGGTCAGCGACACACGGTAATTGTTATCCACATTTCCGCCTTCCACAGCAATATTATTGGTAAAAGTAGAAGCTTTCTGATAGAAGCCATATACATTATCGGGTTGAGGAGAATAAGTATGCATCTGCCCGTCAAATCCGATATAAGGAATACCAATCATGGGGCCTCCGTTGGAGCGACCCCCTTGTGAGCCTTGCATAATTCCCTGTATCGAGGGAATACCCGGATAAGGATAAAGATTACCGTTAGCATCCGTTGTTTGCAATAGCACATCAAGGTTTGCATCACCCTGAATACGATCCATGTGTCCCAGTCCGAAAGCATTTTGAAACTTCGGCCATTGGGTAATGTAGCGAAACATGGTATTGGAATTAACCGACACTTTAAAACGGCCTTCCTTGGCCTTTTTGGTAGTAATAATGATTACGCCGTTGGCAGCGCGGGAACCGTACAAGGCAGCCGCATTAGGGCCTTTCAAAACATCGATTGATTCTACATCTTCGGGGTTGATGTCGGCTGCGCCGTTACCCATATCCAAACGAAGGTCGTGTTTGTTAATACCTTCGCTACCGTCGCTATTATCAATAGCCATACCATCCACCACGAAAAGCGGTTGATTGTTTCCCTTAAACGAATTATTTCCGCGAATAACGATACGCGCCGAACCGGTAGAACTGGAGGGCGGCGTTACTATCACCCCGGCCACTTTACCGGCCAGAGAAGAAACGATGTTGGGGTCTTTCACTTCGGCGATAGTTTCGGCATTGACCCTTTGTTGGGCTACGGTAAGCGATTTGTTTTCGCGTTTGATACCCAAAGCCGAAACGACTACCTCGCCCAAAACCGTCGTGTTCGCTTCCATCACAACGTCGAAATTTGTTTTGTCGCCGATGGCTACGGTTTTCGTGTTCATACCGATATAGGTAAAAACCAGTTCTTTGTCGCCCGGATGAACCGTGAGGGAAAAAATCCCATCTATATTGGTCACGGTTCCCACTTTGGCTCCTTTTATGGTAACCGAAACGCCCGGCAGAGTTTCTTTGGAGTCGGCGTCCCGCACAACACCAGTGATAGCTTTCTGCGCAAACAAGCATTGGGCAGAAACAAAAAATAGTAATAGAAATAATAATTTTTTCATTATATATTCAATAATAAATTAACGACAAAGATAAACAGGCAAAATTAAACATTAATTAATATTTAATTAAATAAGCCTTAAAAGTTGATTAAAATTCACTTTTAATCAACTTTCTTGTATATATTCTTCCATTATTTTGAATAACAGCAACATACATTCCTTTTTGCAGGTTCGTATCCACTGTATTTTCCGATAAAACGACCGATAAAACCCGTTGTCCGGCCAAGTTATAAAGCCTTACATCGGAAAATCCCTGCAAACCGGTCAAGTAGAGTTGTCCGGCGAGAAAACCAATTTGGAAAGCGTCGTTGTTTGTTGCCGATTGGGGTATTGCCGAAATATCGGTATTCATCACATAAAACTCGGTTATACGCCACGCGGAACTGCTTGAGCCGGTCTGTTCCACGCGGACATAGCGGGCAACTTGCTTGTCGAAAGTCGCTTGCGTAAAATTGTTTCCGGAAGCGACTTGCGTCCATTTTTCGCCGTCGGTAGAAACGGAAACTTTAACCGAAACAGGGCGGTAGGTAGTTGTACCCGCATCTAAATAAATACCGGTAAATATTTGATTTTCAATCATATCTACCATAAACCATTGTCCGGGTTTTTGGCGTTCGCTCAAAGACGACCAGCGAGTATTGGGATCGCCGTCGAGGCTTTTTTGCGCATCGGCATTGGATGTCGAAGCGGTGGCGATCCATCCGGTGCGCGGGATAAATACCTCGGCATCGGGCGAAAGGGTCGCGGTAAAGCCGAGATTATTCAGCCACAGGCCGCAATTATCAGGATTGACATTCCCTTGATTGAGCATCGACGACTGTACATAAAACTGCGGGGCGGAAGCGGCAGATTCCAACAGCAAGCCGATGTTGTTGATATTCGAGCCGATGATATCGAAAGTTGCACCCGGAGCTATGGATGCAAAGTTTTTTTGTCCCGGATTGTCGTAATTTCCGGCTTGCAATTCCAATTGTCCGCCTAAAATTTCATTGGAGATGTTTTGCGGCTGTCCCCAAAAATCGGCGCCGAAGAAAGTAACTTTGCCGTTAAGATTGGCAGAGGTTTGGAAGTAGCGGTTATTGGATTTGTATTCTTGCAACACTTCGCCCACGCCGCCCGGAGCGGTGGTTACAATCTGCGTATTGATAAATTGGAAGCCGTCGTTACCCACGCCGTCGATATAAAATGAATTCATTCCCTGGTCGATGCCTTGTCCCATGCATATTCCGTTAGCGCCGGCGCCCAAAGAGAAGCCGCGATTGGAACCGAAATCGAAATTATTGAACAGTACTTCGTTTTCGCAATTTTCCACTATCAAAAAATACAGATTGTTCCAGCAATAAGCGTAAGACAGGGAATATTCTTTGTCTTTTACCGCCTGATTCGGATTCTCGTTGTCCGGTGAGTTCGGCCATCTGCCGAATTTGGTTTCGCCGCCCGATGCGTAAGCAATCTGATTGAATTGCGAATTATAGATATGTCCGCCGGAGGAGCCGCCGCCCACGCGAATACCTTGTTTAAATACGTGTCCCGCCAGATAATCCACGTAATGATTGTCGCATTTGTTGGTAAAGAGATCCAAGCCCTTATATACGGCTCGTAAAGCGACATTCACAATATATACATCTTTATTTCCCCGGATACAGTAGGGGTAATGATAGACGTCGCTGCCGTTGCGATCCGGTTCGGTCAGCAGTTGCACCACCTGTTCGGGATAGTTCATTACCAATCCGCGGAGGCCGCTACCCTGTTCCATCGTAATAAAAGGCGTTCCGTTTTCGTCGTCTTTTCCGGCATAGATTTCCATCACGCTACCGGGGCCGGTGGGAAGGGAAGGCACATCTACCGAACCTTTGAGTTCCACCCCGGCGGGAATAGTAAGTGGTTTCCGGAAATTGTAATGTCCGGGAGGCAAGAATACCAGGCCGCCGTTCGCACCTGCTTGATTCAACAGGGCTTGCAAAGCGTCGGAATTATCCGAGTTTGAAACAGCTATACCAGCGGAAGCATCGGCGAGATAAAAGGCGTTTCCCGTCGGTTTCTGCACAAAATCGTATTGGTTCTGATAAGGAAATTCCGGCAATTCGGTCATTTCCACCGGATTATGGTCTATAATACATGTATAGACAGACATATTTTTGATTTCGGCATCTTTCAGAAAACGATTTCCGGTAATTATCGCCCTTGCGTTGGCGCCCAAAACGATTTGATTGGGTTCGTTGTTGAAATCGCAATTCACGATAGACGCCATTCCGCCGCGAATATCTACCGTTCCGGCATCAAAAGTGTTTTGATTCATCACAATTTTAGTAGAGTTATCTTCGGGGGCGTAAATTGATTTTATGTTTGTATCAAAATCAGAGCCTTGAATTTGAACAACTCCGTACCACGGCGAATTGGCAGGAGTTTGTCCGTTGGGCGCCTTATTGGTGCGGGAGAAGAAAAACCCGTAATCGCAATGATTGAATTTGTATTTGTAAAACATCATACCGGCGCCCGCAACGCCTTCGATAAATACGCCGTATTGACAATCGGTAAATTCCATCCCATAGTTATGACCATTGGGAGAGGCATAATTCTCCTTATCATCAATAGGATTATATCCTATACCCAGATGATAGCCGATATGATAACCTTCGGCTTTTACTTTACCGATGAACGACCAGTCGTTGCGGCGCATGACAACCGCCGTAGCATTTTGACGGATAAAATCTTTGTGCGCTCCGTTCACGGAAGGCGAACCGGGCAAACCGGAACCCGCCCAATAGTCGGGCGAAAAATCCACGTTATCAATGCGTCCTACTTCGGCGATATTGTCGATTTCGATTCCTCTGCGGAGAGGCGTACCGTAAATGCCGTAGCAATTCGGAGCGCCGCCGCCATTCCGCCGCGAAAAAATGATTCCATCGTAAGCATTAACCAGCGTTATGTTTGAAGCCAGACAGTAATCGTTTCCCCAATAAGCCTGTTGTCCGAACAAAATGGCCGGCGGAAAAGCGACAATATTATTGGGGTCTTGCTCAGGCCACCATATATTTATATCTCTCACGGCAGACGACGGTTGCATGGTAATGAGCGATAATTGTTCGTATGCCGTAATTATCGTTCCATTCGGTAATTGGGTGCAGTCTTTACCTTTGGCATTGGTTGTCGCCGCTATCAAAATGGTTCCCTTTACAGGCTGTCCTTTGATTGGTTTTTCCCAATCGCCGCGAAGGGTTACGCCTTTCGGAATAAATAAAGTTCCGTTAAGCAGATATTTTCCTTCGGGAATATATAAAATGCCGCCGTTAGGCGTACCGTCGTTTCTTTGTCCCGTGTTATTGCTTCTCGATCCAAGCGCATCCAGTAACGATTGGAACAATGCGGATTGATCGACGGTTCCGGTGGGGTCGGCTCCATAATCCATTACATTCAGGCCTGCGACAAAAGCATCGGCGGTAGCGTAAGGGGGCGTGATTCGCTCCCATTTGTAATTGATATTAGTCTGAGCACAAACGTTTGTGAAGAAACAGAACACCACACTCAATGATATAATAAAAATCTTCATTGTAAAATATTTTTAATTTTTTTGCAAAGGAAAAGAATTTAGTTTAAAAATAGATTAAAATATGATTAATATGAGAAATATAATTCAAAAATATTGCAAAAAACGGTTAAATCTTTTTTTTTGAGGTGTTATTGACTATTTAAGGCAGCTAAATTAAAATTGGATGTCTCCATGCGGTTGCTTCGCTCCCTTGGTCGACAGGACGGGACGGTCAAAGGGAAAAGGGAAGGAACAGGCAGTTGGCGACAAAGTCGCCAACTGCCTGTTCCTTCATCACTCGCCATGGAAGCGCGTCATGTCGAGCGGAGCGAAGCGAAGTCGAGACATCTGCTTTTAATTTAGTGATGCGAAAGAAACAAAATATAATGATTTTTCCGGTGTCCCGTCAGGGACACAATATTGGTAGAAAGAAAAATGCCACCGCCCCCTGCTCCGTCCCGTATGGGACGGAATGTGCTGTCGGAAACCCATAAGAAGTTGTCGCAAAAGTCTCGGAAAACCATTATAGCTTATTTATT
>JAISWY010000114.1 GCA_031270925.1 Candidatus Symbiothrix sp. | reverse complement strand
AATCATACTTGTTAAATTTTCATCGGCCAATGCCATGCAATAAAACTTACTTGTTAAAAGCAATAATAATACTATTTTTTTCATTTTGCTTATTTTTTTGTGTGTTAACTATGTTTTTCTATTCTACAATTATTTTACTTTGAAATACTTTGCTATCGGATTGCACTTTAAGCAAATAAACACCTTGCTTCAAATTGATTACCGGCAATTTCAAAACAGATCCCGCTTCGGACAGGCTTTTGTTGTAAATTAAACAGCCTTGTGAAGAATAAAGCGACAGCGACAGATTTTTTTGCACCGTTTCCGGTAAACCGACCGTAAAGGACGTTCCCTGCGGCAAAGGATTGGGATAAACATGCATCTGTTTGTTTTCCGGTTGATGGATAGCTGTTTCCGGTTGCAATTCATATACAATCGTCGTTACCGAGCGGGCGGGAATGCTCAATTCGCGGTCTTCCGTATAGCTTTCCGTTGAAGAGCTACCGTATTTTTTCAAATTGTAACTCGAACTTGTAATATAAACTTTGTTGGTCATCGGCGTATAATTATCCAAGTTGGCGAAAGTTGTTTGCACTTTTTTCGTTTCGGAACTCATGTTCACATACACCGCAACGATTTGTGAGTAGTCGGGCGCGATGTAGGCCGAAGCCATCAGCGAAGCCAAGTCGTTGGCTCCGTTGAGTTGAATGCGTTTGTAACCCGGACGGATGAAAAAACTGTAATTTCCTAATGCCCAAAGCGTTGCGCGGTCGGCAACGGTGCTGCTTGTGGAAATATCCTGATACGGATTATTCGGCGAGAGCGAAAGGAGTAAAAAGCGGTTTTTATGGCTCCATCTTTCCTGTCCCAAGGCTGTCCAATACGACCACGAAGCGGCGTTGGCTATCGACAAATCGGCATGAATGACTTTGGCCATGTACAAGGCCACATCCATATACGAAAAATCATTTTCGGTTCCCGGAAAACCTTCGCCGGTTTCGGAAAGTAAACTCCATTCGGTTTGATAAACGCCGATTCCTTGATTTTGAGCATAGGTTTTTACCGTTTGACGAACCGTTGTCAGCGTGCTGTTGGTGGTTTCCGTCCAATAACTGTGTCCGCCGATAACCGGAGCCACTGCGGGCAAATTGCCGACATAATTGGCCGACGAGGGATTAAAAAATTCATTTATCTGATTTCCCGCCCGTTTATTTCCTTGACCGTAAACGTATTTCCAATCGGCTGCTTCGGTAATCAGGATTTTTGAATTAATTCCCTTATTTTGAATGGAATTATTCAGTTCTACAACCAATTTTTTGATTTCGCTGCTTTGCCACGGCGAGCCTTCCTGACCGCCGTCTTTCCAATCCCATTGCGGCTCGTTGACAGGGCTGATGTGCGAAATATTGTAACCCTCGTCGATGAAATGTTCCGCAACGGTTGCCAAATAATCGGCAAAATCGTCGTATTTGTCCGATTGCAAATTGGCGTTACCGTCGCCATTGGAATACGCTTTTCCGTTGATTGTCCAATTGACAAGAGGCGAATTGGAAAACAGCACAAAATTTTCGCAGCCGTATTCTTTTGCTTTTTGCATGAAAAATTGTTGTCCTGCCTGCTTCGTCCAATCGTAATTGCCCGATGTGTTGAGAAAACATTCGGCGCGGCGCGAAATATCTTCGATGCCGCTGTTATCGCCCTGTTCGATGCTACCTGCGCCGAGATTGACACGCCACATCGAAAGGCCGATGCCTTCGGGACTGCCGTCGGATTTGTAATTTCGACTGAAAAGGTATTTGGCAATCGTATTTTTGGGGTCGGATTGCCAATATTTTCCCACATACTGTCCAAGCCAACAATCGGAAGCGGCGAAACTTTCGATGGTTTGGTATTGCGTTCCGGCGTCAATCGTAATCGGCGCATAAGCTACATCCAAAGCGCGAGGGTCGGGACTGTTGGAAACCAAAATTTCATCCACCCATATTTCCTTGTTGTATTGTGCGCTTTGGTCTAAATGCATGACGATGCGGAACGACGACAAACTTTGCCCGTCGATACTGTTCATATCCACCACATAATCGAACCAGTCGCTCGATGCGGGCGTTTGTTGTCCCATCCATTTTTCGCTTCCACCATTGTTGTAGAACAATACCAATTCGTAAACCGGCAATGTGGTTTTTAGCAAAATGTGCAGGTAGCGGTTGGCGGAATTGACGGTTACCGCCGTCGCAAGATCCAATTTGACACCTGCCCACCACGAAACCGCGTTGTTTGCCGTTTCCCCGTAAAGGGCTTTGTTTGTGGTGTTTAATCCATTTTTTGAAGGATTATCTACGACCGACAAAGTGGTCAGCGCATTTTCTTCTATTGAAAACGTGGGGTTTACACCACCGGTTTCAAAATCGCCCAGAATGCTTTGGGCCTTGGTTGTAAATGCGAAGATGAGCAGAGCAATGACTGTTAGGGCCACGGGTTTCGCTTCGCTACATCCGCGCTTATTTACATTTAGTCCCGGCGGGGACTTGGGAGTGGTGTGTTCGACCTTTGTATTCATATCTATATTTCTATTAATATGATTGTTCATTCCCAACCGGGATTTTGTTGTAATTCGATTCCTTTACTTTTGTATTTCAATATTTCCGTCCGCGGAATCGGATACCAATAAAATTTAGGGTCGAAACTGCGTTGGGCGGCATCAAAAGCAGTATATGAAAACGTTCCGTCTTCGGCTTTTTCTATTTTCATAGCTTTAAGCGGTTGATTCAACACGATTTCCGCATCAAGCCACCGGCGCAAATCCCAAAAACGGTGTTCTTCAAACGCCAATTCTACTCGGCGCTCGTGTTTGATGTAGTTGCGGATTTCTTCCTTGGGCGACAAGCCGCCGGCGCCAAGTTGCGAAGCCGCAAGGTTGTTGCGTAATCCGGCGCGATTGCGGATTTCGTTCAGGAGTTTGTAAACCGTTGCATCGGGCGCGTCTAAGACTTCGTTTCGCGCTTCGGCATAATTGAGAATCGCTTCGGCGTAACGGAAAAATATCCACGCGCGGCGAGCCGTTTCGTTTTTCTCCAAGTTGATGGCCGGCGACAGGAATTTCCGGATGTAATATCCTGTTTTTGTGGCGGTTGAAGTGGCAAACAAACCGTCTTTTCCGCCGACGAATGTTTCTACTTGCGAATCTTTGAACGCCGCGTTGTTGAACAGAATAGAAGCTGCAAAACGGTCTTCGCGTTTGTTGTAGGGATTGGCCGGATCGTAGCCGTTCATTGCATTATTGTAGGCCGTTCCGCTGATAACATATTCATCGACAATGTTTTGCGAAGGATTGGCGTTCCCTTTTCCCTGATAGCTTATTGGGAAATTCGCCATTTCAATATCGTTACGATTATCGGCTTTGGCGGCAAAAATGATTTCGATATTGTAAGGCTCGGTGAATATTCTGCCGTAATCGCCTTTCGACATCAATCCGACTCCTAAAAGCGTTTTGTTGTCGTAGATTTCCTTGGCCGCTTCTTCTGCCTTTTCCCACAAGGTTTTATCGTTTGCGGAATTATTCAGGGGACTTGCCGCATAGAGCAGCAAGCGCGCTTTCAAGGCCATGGGGGCGGCTTTGGCAGGACGGCCTTTCTGTTCGTCGCTCGTGATTTTATCGGGCAATAGATTTTTGGCCGAATCGCAATCGGCAACAATCTTTTCAACCGATTGATGGAAAGTGAGTTGCCGGAACGAAAAAGCTTCTTCCGCATCAAACGGATCAATAACCGTATCGACGTAAATGATGTTTTGATAGCGTTTCAGCAATTCAAAATGATAGAATGCACGCAGGAAAAGGGCTTGTCCTCGGTAATTGGGGCGTTCTGCTTCGGGAATGCTATTCGATTCGGCTATCAATCCGTTCAATTCTTTCAAAAAGACATTGCATTTGCGGATGCCGGCGTACATATCGTTCCATACATCGTCGGGATTGTAGGTCGGCGAAATCGCGTTGTTGTTGAACAGGCGGATGGGCGAACCGGCATCGGAATGTTCGGCTTCGTCGCAGGCGGCCGCCAACAAGGCAGAGCCAACTCGGTTGAAGCCGTCGGGAAGATTGGCGTAGGCGTCGTTCAAAAAGCCGGGCGCGAGGTGCGGGTCTTTGAATATTTGCTCGTAATCCAGATTCGTGTTGGTTTTCGTATCCTGATTTAGATAATCGGAACAGGAAGAGTAAACGAGTAAACAAGTTAATGAGTAAACGAGATATTTGAACTTTTTCATGATTTTTCAGAATTTTAGATTAACGCCTATGTTATACACTCGCGTTTCGGGATAAGCCGTTACGCCCGCATTGGGAAATTCGACGCTCAAATTGAATTTTCGTAAAGCATCGAACGACAACAAGTTAAATCCGTTTACGAAAAAGCGGCATCCGGCGATATTGACTTTCCGAATCAGGTTTTCCGGCAGACTGTAACCGATTTCCACATTTTGCAAGCGAAGATAATTGCCGTTGAACAGCCAAATATCCGAATTTTGATAATTGTGATTATTGGCTTCCGTCGTCAGTCGCGGATAGAGCGCAGTGGATTCGTTTACACCTTTTTGCCACGAATCGTAAGCCGTTGCCGTGATTTTATTGTTGTTCTGCATTCCCCAAAGCACATTGTTGGTAACGAAAATCGAACGGCCGGCGATGCCTGTAAGCAACACGTTGAAATCGAAATCCTTGTAATTGCAGCCCAATGTGAAACCGAAATTCCATTCGGGAATGGACGGTTTTCCGAGCGGAATGCGATCGTCGTCATTTATAATATGGTCGTCGTTTTGATCGATGTATTTCACATCGCCCTGTTTTACGGCGCCGTAAGTCGATTTCGCCCAAGAGTCGATTTCACCCTGATTCTGGAAAAACCCGGCCGATTGCAAGCCCCACTGTTGATTGACCGGACGGCCGATTTTCGATAACCAAGATTCCAAACCCGCCGTTTCGTCCGTATAAGTAATTTGATTGGAAGCGTAGGAAACATTCGCCTGTACATAATAACCGAAATCGCGGATTTGCTTGCGATGCGTGAGTGCAATTTCAACTCCTTGATTCAGAACCGATCCGATGTTTTCGTAAGGCAATTCCCGACCGATTATCGCGGTCAGTGTATTCTCACGAGTAGTGATGATGCGCCTGCGATTGTTGCGGAAAACATCGGCCGTAATTTCCAATGCGCTGTGCCACAGTTCCATATTCAAACCGATATTGGTGTTGAGCGAATGTTCGGCGCCCAAGAGCGGATTGCCCGTGCGACCTTCCTGCGAACCGTCGCTTTGCGCAAATCCCGTTCCGAAAACATATCCGCCGCCTTGCGTGTATTGCGATTGGTAGGGAAACCGCCCGATACCGACGTCGGAATTGCCGACCAAACCATACGATCCTCTGATTTTTAAGAAATTAAAGGTCGGATTATTTCTCAAAAAACTTTCGTTGGAGACAACCCAGGCCAGCGAGCCGACCGGATAAAAATCGAAACGTTGCTTGTCGGAAAAGTTTTCCGAGCCGCTGTACGACCATCCAAATTCGGCGATGTAACGATTGTCGAAACCATAAGTAATCCGTCCGAAAACGCCTTGGTTCTTATAATCGAGTTCGTTGCCCGGAACGTTCCGTTGCGATTGCGAATATTTTACATCGGCTCCGATGCTGTGTGTGCCGTTGAATGTATGCACGTAACTTATTCCTGCAAAACCGGACAGCAAAAGGTAAAAATCGCTGCTCCAAGTATCGAAATTCATGCCGACTTCGGAATCTTCGCCGAATTTACTGTAACTTCCGTCGTTGTTTTCCGAATAAACGGCGAAGGTTTTGCTTTTGCCGCGGTCGTAGTTTTTGTAATTGTCGAATGCGAACATTGCGTTGATGGACAATCCTTTCAGCCAAAAATCCAATTTTTGATCGACCTTGAAATTGCCTTGCAAATAGCGATTCATATAATTGCCGTAGCCGCTTTTCGCTATCAATCCGTAAGGATTATTCGTATAAACCGAATTGCCGGCAAGCGAGCCATCGCGGTTTTTAACCGGAATCACAGGTGGCATTTGCGACAAAGCCGTAAAAATTTCGGAAGACGATGTGGCCGGAGCGACTTTAGTTTCCAATCGTCCCGCCAAATCGAGCGAAACGGACAAGTATTTCGTAATATCCACGTCGATATTCGAGCGAACATTGTAGCGGGTATAATCGTAATTGGTTGAATATCCGCTGTTTTCGTTGCCGAATTTGAACAAACCCTGTTGGTCGGTTACTCCGAGTAAAACGAAATAACGCGCCACATCCGAACCGCCGGCAATCGAAAGTTTGTAAATCTGTTGCGGAGCGGAATTTTTCAGGAATTGACCGTACCAATCGGTATTTGGATACGCATAAGCATCTTGCGAACCCTTGTAATTATCGGGATTGTAGCGCGGGTCGGTTGGTACGGGCAATCCATCGTTGGTTAAAGCGATGTTGCGGTATTTTACATATTCCTGCGAACCAAGATATTGCGGCAAGCGAACGGCTTGTTGCATCCCGATTTGCGCTTTGAATGTGATTTCAGGTTTTCCGATGAAACCACGTTTGGTGGTAACATTGACTACGCCGTTGGCCGCTCGCATACCGTAAGCGACGGTTGCCGCGGCATCTTTCAAAACCGAAAACGATTGGATTTCTTCGGGATCTAACTGCGTGATGTCGCGTTCCACATTGTCCACCATGTACAAAGGCGTTTGGCCGTTGCCGAAAGTGCCGATGCCGCGAACGAAAAATTGCGTATTTGTCCAGCCCGGCTCACTTCCGGTGCTGCGGAGCGATGTGAGGCCTGTAACTTTGCCTTGTACGGCGTCGTTCAAAATCGAAACGGGGGATTTGGAGAGTTCTTCTCCGCCGATTGTTGAAAGGGCGTGTGTCAGTTCGGTTTTTGTGCGTGTGCCAAAAGCCACATTGCAAGTAATGCTATCGGCGGTTTGAGACATTAGGGGCGTTAGCGACAAAAACGATATTGCTATCAAAAATATATATTTCATGTTTATTAATTTTAAATTTTCATTTCTCAATTAATTCAATTACCAATCGAGATTTTGAACATATAATGGGTTTTTCCGCATTTCGTCCAATGGAATCGGGTATAAATCCATGTAAGATTCATAGACTCGTGTGTAGAATGGCTTTTTGTTGTAAGTCAGATTGTTGCCTTCTTTTGTGATTTCCATTTCGTACATCGAACCGCCAAACCAATTTGTGGCTTTTTGCCAACGACGGGCGTCCCACCAACGATGTTCCTCGAAGGATAGTTCGATCGCGCGTTCGTTCCAAATCCGTTTTTGCATTTCTTCCTTGTTGTTCGCGATAATACTCGTTACTCCCGATCGGCTGCGCACGATGTTTACGGCTTGGCGGGCGGTTAGTCCGAAACCGTTGTCGTTGTCGGGGCCGAAAGTTTCGTTCATTGCTTCGGCGTAATTCAAATACATTTCCGCCAACCGGAAGTAAATCCAATTATGATAAGCCGTATTCGTTGTTTGATACTTAACGCCTTCCGGAAGGTATTTGCGCACGTAATAACCGGTGCGTGTGTAATCGGTCTTGTTTTTGCGGTTGGCTCCGCTTTTTTGTTGGTCGGGATTGTAAGTTAAATCCAAGGTTTCGCCTTGCCACGTAGAGCCGTTGTAAAGCACGATTTTGTAGAAACGCGGGTCGCGGTTAGCGTAGGGATTTTGCGAATTGTAGGATGAAGCATTTTCCGTAATCAATTTTCCGTTGGCCATTTCGAATAAATCGACAAAGTTTTGTGTGGGACAAACCGCGCCGTCGCCACCGAATTTGCCGCCTTTGGGCGACCAGACTTTAATTTCATTGTCGTTGTATCCAACGGGCGAAGCGTGCTTGTAGAAAATGATTTCGCGGTTTCCATGTTCGCGGCGTTTGAAGAAAAGTTGTTCGTAATCGTCGGCGGCGTTGCCGGTGGAGTAAAGTTGATACACTTTTTCGCCCTTGTCCGTCAAGTCGATGACTGCTTTGGCGGCTTCAGCGGCTTTCAACCATAAATCTTCACCCATCTCATTTTGCCATTGCGGACTTGCGGCGAAAAGCAACACTCTCGCTTTCAGCGCCATCGCTGCGCCTTTGGTGGCGCGACCGTATTCGTTTTCGGGAAGTGTAACAGGCAGATTGGTTATTGCTTTTTCCAAATCATTCAGAATAAAATCGACGCATTTTTTGTAGGAATCGCGCGGATAATTTTTGTTTTCGCCCGGCATGATGATTCGCGACTCGTCCATGATGGGCATTCCGCCGAAGCGTTTTACAATTTCATTGAAGTAAAAAGCGCGTAAGAAACAGGTTTCGCCGAGCATCTGTTTTTTCTTTTCTTCCGAAGGAAATGGAACGACGCCGGCGTTTTTTAAAAAGATATTTGCCTTGCGAATACCTTGATAATAAGACAGATTGGCATCGACTCCATCGTAATTTCCAATGTTGAAATTGTATGTTCCGTGCGAACCGAGCGGCGAATCCGATTCGTCGGAAGCGGACGACAGCGGCACGGGTTGGTAATCGCCCACGGCATTGAAACGCGCCGTCAGGTGGGCGTAAATATCGTTGTGGTAGCGCTCTGCATTGGAGAAGATTGTGAAAACGGTTTCGTCGTCCAGGGGGAGTTCGGGGGCGCGGTCGAGATAACTGTCGCACGATGAGTAAACGACTAAGCAAGCGAACAGGTAAACGAGGTATTTTGATGTTTTTTTCATTTCGTAATTCATATTAAAAATTAACATTTACACCGAAATTAATAGCACGAGTTTGCGGCATCAACCCGCCACGTTCATCGCGATTGTCCGGATCGAGGTAAGGCTCTTTCGCCCAAAGGTATAAATTGTTTCCGCTCACGTAAAACCGCACATTCGACAGATAGATTTTATTGGTCAGGCGAGTGGGTAAAGTGTAGCCGATTTCGGCGCTTTTCAAGCGAAGGTAATTGCCGTCGCCCATTTTGTAAGTCGAGCCGTATTGGGCGCCGCCGGGTTCGTTGTTGCTGTAAGAGCCGTATAAGCGCACATATTGCTCGTTGCCGCTGATTTCGGGCGACCAATAATACCAATGTTTTTCAAACACATTGTCGTTGTTGGAAAAATGGTACATGATTTCCCAATTTTTAGTGAATTGCGCGTGCGCCGAACCTTGAAACAACAGGTTGAAATCGAAGCCTTTGTAGTTTGCACCCAGACTTAATCCATATTGAATTTCGGGAACCGTGCCGTAGCCTTGGCGAAAAGCGTCCGCCTCGTCGATATGTCCGTCGTCGTTGTAATCGAAATATTTCAAATCGCCCGGCCGCACTTCGGTATTTCCGGGCAAAGTGAGTTGCGTGGGACTGTTTTCGATTTCTTCGTAATCCTGAAAGATGCCGATAACCTGATACATACTTTGCACGCCGATGGGATAACCGGCTTGGCGTTGGTAAGATAACATTTTTTCGGGGTCGTTGCGTTGCAGCACTTTGTTTCGCGTAAACGAGAAATTGCCTTTGGCGAAATACGAAAAATCCTTGCCGATGTTTTTGCGATGCGAAAGTTCGACTTCAATTCCTTGATTTTGAACGATTCCGAGATTGGCCGATTTGAAGGCCGCTCCCACGTAGGCCGGCGTGATGGCCGCCATTCCATCCGCATCAATCAAAATCCGGTCGCGGTATTCGTAAAAATAATCAACAGTAAGACCGAGCAAGCCGCGCCAAAATTCCGAATCGAAACCGATATTCGATTTCCGGCCGACTTCCCAACTGATGTTTTTGTTGGCGATGCTTCCCTGCCGGATGGCTTGCAGTTGCGTGTCGCCGATTCCGGTTTGGACGCCGTCGAGATTATCGTAGGTTTGCAGATAAATGAAGCGTTGGTCGTGATAGCTCGGCTCGTAAATATTTCCGGGTAGCTTATCGTTTCCGACCCAACCGATTGAGCCGCGAATTTTGAAACTGCTCAGGTGTTGAGCCAAAGTCGTTTCGCTCACAAATTTCTCGTTACTCAGCATCCAACCCAACGCGAAAGCCGGAAAAACGCCGTAACGACTGCCTTGCGGAAAATTTTCCGAACCGTTGAAACCCACATTCACTTCGGCGAAATAGCGTTTGTCGTAATCGGAAGTGGCGCGCCCGACCAAGCCCTGATTAACCATATTGATGAACGTAGCGATAGTGCGATTGGTGCGATTGGCTAGTAAAAGTCCGGTTACGGAATGATTTCCAAAAGTCCGGTCGTATTCCAAGCCGAGTTCGAAGTAGAGATTCTGATCCAAATCCTGTACGCGACTGCTTTCCCAAGTATTCGACCAGTCGTATTTCAAGGGCGAATTTTCGCCGATTTGCTTGTACGAATTTTTTGTTAAATTGTATTCGTAAGTGGCGTATGATTGATTCCAAAGCGAATTATTTTCTCCCGTATTGTCGAAGGCGATTTGTGCGCGGGCGGTCAGGCCCCTGGTAATACAATCGAGTTTGTAACGCGCCGTCAAGCCCATTTCCATTGCACTTTTCGTATCTTTGAAAACGCCCGAATTTTGCAGTTTGGCCACGAGGTTGTTTTGCTCGTCACCATCGCGGCTGCCGAACGAGCCGTCGGGATTATAAACCGGATATTTCCGGCCGCTCGTGGCAAAAGCGCCGCGGTAAATTGGCCAGCTACCGTACCAAGCCGAACCCGGATAAGTCCGTTTTTCGATACGGGAACCCAAATTGAACGATACCGACAAATCTTTCGTTACATCGAAATCCAAATTGGAACGGAAATTATAACGGGAGAAATTCGTATTGTCGTCAAAATTGTAAAAACCATCTTGAGTAATGAAACCTCCTGATACAAAGTATTTTACACGCTCCGTTCCGCCGGAAATATTCACATTGTACTGCTGCATACTCGAATGGTCTTTCATAACCAAATCCACCCAATCCACATCGGGATACATATAAGGCGAAGCGTGGGTACGGTATTGCAGCAATTCGAGCGCGGTGTAGTCGTCGTTTGCATTTTTGCCGTAATCGTGTACATTTTTCAAAGTGGCCGATTGATAGGCGTTTAGCGGCTGCGGAATCCGTGTCGGCTGCGTGATGGCTCCTTGAACGGACAACGAAACCGTCGGTTTGCCCGATGTTCCGCGCTTGGTGGTAACGATAATCACACCGTTGGCGCCTTTGATACCGTAAACAGCTGTAGCTGAGGCGTCTTTCAAAACATTGATGGATTGAATTTCGTTGGGATCTATTTGCGCAATGCTCGAACGCTCGATGCCATCGACAATATAAATCGGCGCGGCGTTGTTGAATGTTCCGAGTCCGCGGACATATACTTCGGCTTCGTCTTTGCCTACTTCGCCCGACGGTTGCACGATTTGCACGCCCGAAATCCGTCCGGCGAGCGAGGGGGAGATATTAGTTGCCGGAATGCCGACCAAATCCTTGCCTTTCATCGACGAAATCGAACCGATGACGGATTCTTTCTTTTGCTTTCCGTAAGCCACAACTACCACTTCTTCAATCAGTTGCGAATTTTCGGATAAACTCGCATTGATTTCCGAACGGCCTTTGACCGGCATTTCCGTTGTGGAATATCCGATGTAGGAAAATTGGAGCGTTGCATCTTTCGCCACTGTAATTTCGTAGCGGCCATCGATGTCGGTTACAGTGCCTTGTGCGCTTCCTTTCACGACTACGCTCACGCCAATCAGCGCCTCCTGCGTATGTGAGTCCCTTACGATACCGCTCACTTTCGATTGAGCGAAAAGCGCGAGTTGCGTCAGTACGCTAAAGGACAATATTATGATTCGTTTTTTCATGATTTCCTGAAAGTATAAATGTATGTTTTCAGCGTTTTATATTCTCGTTGGATGGCTTCCTCATTCGATTCGGTAATCAGCGGGCGATCGCCTTCGACGAAAAGAGTGGAATATTTTTGTTCGCCGGCGTAGGTTTTCAACCGGATTTCCAATCGCTTATCCGACACGCTCAAAATAGTGAATCGTGTAAGAATATGATTTTTCGCCCATTGATTGTCCGGCGTTTGTGATAAGGGATTGGAAGCGACACGCCAAATATCGGTTGTGATTTCCAACCACGTATTGTCGGTAATCGTCCATGCGCCGAAATGCTCTTTGGCGGCGGCGTCTTTGGCGTAAGTGCGATATACGCCGTTGGATTCGATCAGCAAACTGAGGTTTTGGGAAGGCATTTCCACGCCCTCTTCCGTAAGGATTTCCTGAATCCATAAACCGCTGATTAAAGCGGTTTTATCCGGTTCTTCCTTTTCGCATGATGTAAAAACAGCAATGCCGAAAAGCAGTGATAATAGAAAATGTAGTTTGTTCATTGGAATATTATTCGAGAATTTGTGAGTCTTCTGTTCGTTGATAGTTGCGGACTGTTGCAATCAATCCGCCATCGGTATTGAAATCGTTGCGTTTCAGCGACAAGTAATTTTCATCGACACGAAGCACGTAATAGGCTGCCGGCAAGTCGGTTGAGATATTGAGCATGGCGCCTTCATAACTCCAGCCGCCGCGTATCAACTCGTTGAAAGTTGAGTTGTACGACAGGAATATTTTGTTCGTTTGAAAACGGATGAAATCGGGGTAAACGCTTATGTCCGTTTCGATTCCGTCGATTATTGCAGAAGATAATTGCCATGTGCCGGCTAATTTGGATTCGATTTCGGCTGCTTCGTTTTTTTCTTCACAGGCATAGAAACCGAAAAGCAGCAGCAAGGCGATGATGCTTGAAAATGTGTTTTTCATGAGAACGTATTAATTTAATTTGAAAGAGTATCAGACATTACATCTGTTGTGTAAACCGGCGTCTCGTAGAGATGCATCGCTCGGTAGCAACGCAAGGGTTCCTCATTTCTACCGAGCGATACATTCTTGACGGAATGTATTTATTGTACCAAAACTTTTACAACCTGATTCCCTTTAGTCGCATTGATTTTAACCAAATACAAGCCTTTTTCTATCGGAAGAACGGTTTTGCCGGTAACATTCGCCGAATGAATCAAACTGCCGGCAACAGTATATACTCGAATCGCAACATCCTGATTGGCAATGATTTGAATTGCATTGGCAGCCGAAATCACATTCGCTAAACCTTCAACGGCTGCCGGACTAATTCCCGATTCAATTAATGTGCGGGGATCGGCGTCTTTATTGAACTCGATTTCATCCAAATAGAAGATATTCGCCGGTGAATTGACGTATTCATCGCCCTCTTTCCGCAAATCGTAACGAACGGTCAATTCCTTCAAATAAACGATTTGATTCACTTCCATTACCAAATCAATCCATTCGCCGACTTCATCATCCCAAACGGTAAACAGTTCGGTATTTTCGTTGCCCAAATGGTCTTTGGCGCAAAGCTGAATATCCACTCCCGTCATTTCGCCGGTAATTACATCGGCCGGAATATATACCAATGTATGAATGTATTGCGGATAGGTTCCGCCGACTTCCATAATTCCGTTGAAATCAATGCGATAGCCCTGCCACCACGAAGCCTCCGAGCTTTTGTTGAATTGCAGGACTTTACCGCCTGCATTGACTGCACTTTCGGTAAACGGGTTGTCGATGATTGCGGACGTGTTGTTTGCGTTCTGCAAATCAATTTCATTAACCCATTGCTCAATTTCGGATTGACTTTCGTAACCGATTTTCAAACCGTTGCCATCCACCAACGTAACATTGGGAGGAAGCGGGCTGTTGCTCAATGCGAAATTATCGAAAGCATAAGTCGCCACATCCCAACCTTCTCTTGGGTCGTCCCAGTTGGCGCTACAAATAAAGCCCAAATAACTCAACTCTTGGTCGATTTTGGAACTCAAATCGACTACGACATTTTCCCACACGCCGTCTTCTTTCAGTTTACCTTGAAAAACGCGGCCGGCGTCTTCGTTTCGATCATTAAAACCGATACAAAAATTCTTCGGCTGAATGGAACGATAAACCATCAAATGCAAATACTTATTGCTTTCGGTAATCGTAATCGGTTGATCTAACATTAAGGAAAAGAAATTTCCCCACCAATCGGCATTAGCCACATTAACCGCTAAAACGCATTTGTCGGAAGTGTTGATACCGCTTTTGCTTGGGTTAGCGCCAATTTGCGGTTGTCCGCCCTCGACATAGCTTGCCGATTCATACCAACCCGGATCGCCGTCGGTGTCGAAGTTGGCCACACGAAGATTGTTTTCTGCGTCATCTTCAAAAGAAGCTAACGATTGCGCTTGAAGTCCGAAAAACAGACTCATCAAAAAAAACGAAGTAAAAATGATTCTTTTCATGATAAAAAAATTTAAATGTTACATATTATAATCAATTTTTAAACACAATGCAAAGATAGGCGGTAATTTTATAATAAAAAGCACAGCGATTCGTCAAAAACAGCACATAAATTCGTCATTGCTTAAAAAAGCGTTTTTTTATTTGCGTAAACTTCCGAAAAAAGGCCTAAATTAGCGGCTGAATTTATATTTTCCGGTATGTACAAGTTTTTCATTATTTTTCCGACTTTTGTTTTAGGACTCTGTTTGTCGTCCTTGTCGGCAAGCGCCCAATCCTATTCGATCCGTCGCATCGGCATCGAACAAGGCCTGTCGAACAATTATATCGTCAGCATCACGCAAGATAAGCAAGGTTTTCTGTGGTTTGCCACCGAATCGGGATTAAACCGCTTCGACGGGAAATCGTTCCGCGTTTACAAAAAATCGTTCGAGGGAAAACCCGGAATCAGCGCGAACGAACTCAATAAAGTATATGCCGACCCAATAGACAATATAATATGGATAGCCACTCAACGCGCCGGCTTGAATGTCTATGATTGCGAAACCGAAAGCTTTTCGCTGTTTCTGCACAAACCGGAAAATCACAACAGCATCGCTTCCGACGCCGTAACCGACATTGCCAACGATGCCGCGGGAAATCTTTGGATAGCAACCTATTCCAACGGCGTGGATTATTACGACAAAACCACCCGGCAATTTGTTCATTTCAACCGGACAACTCTGCCGGAACTTCCGAGCGATTATGTGTGGACGATTGCCGACGACCGGAAAGGACGCCTCTATATCGGTCATGTAAACGACGGATTGAGCGTCCTGAACCTCAACGATCGCTCTGTAAAAAACTATACGCATCAACCGGATAATCCTTTTTCATTGCCGAACAATAATGTGCGAACAATTTTCATCGACAATCTCGGCAATATTTGGGTGGGCTCCGATGGCGGATTGGCCTTGTTCAATCCCGATACGGAACAGTTTGTGTGCTTCAAAACCGACGGGCGTAAAACCGGATCGCTCATTTCCAATGTCGTTTTTTCGATTATGCAAACCAACGACAACCAATTGTGGATTGGTACCGAAAATGGTGGCGTGAGTATTCTGAATTTGAACAATAAAATGTTTCTTTCGCCCAAAGAGATTACGTTCCAAAACATCTATCCTTCCGATGGCGAAACGGGATTGTCGTACAGTACGGTCAGAACCGTTTTTCAGGATAATTTCGGTAATGTGTGGATTGGAACTTACAGCGGCGGCATCAATTTTATCAATAAAAATCCCGATTTTTTCCATAAATGGCAACATTCGCTCCATGACCAAACCAACAGTCTGCCCAGCCAAACGGCTTGGGGAATATGTGAGGATAATGCGGGCGCTATTTGGATAGGTACCAATGGCGGCGGCATCTGCACTTACTACAACGGCCTCCGCACGGCCGTTTACACGAAAGAAAACCGACAATTGAGCGATAACTATATTCTCTCGGCCTTGAAAGACTCGGACGGCAATCTGTGGTTCGGCACCTACGAGGGAGGTATAATCATTTACGACAGCCGCAAAAAGCAATTTTCCGATTTCCGTTCGGCCGATTTTAATATCAAAACCATTCGCTGCTTTTTTGAAGACCAATACAAAACCATTTGGATAGGAAGCGATAACGAAGGTATGTTTTCCTATCATCTTCCATCGAAAATGCTGAAAAAATATACAGCTAAAATCCATAACTTACCGAGCGACAACAATATACGAGCCATCGCGAAAGATGCGCAAGGGCGATTGTGGGTCGGCAGTTTTGGTGTGGGCTTGTGCATATTGGATTCGATGTTCAACTCCATCGCCGAATTTCATCGCGAAGCCGGATTCTATTCCAATGCCGTTTCCTGCATTTTCAAAGATTCGCGGCAAAGGATGTGGGTCGGCACAAGCGAAGGTTTGATTTTGTTTCCGAATACCGAAAATTTGTCCGATTTTATAATCTTTACCGAGAAAAACGGATTGAAAAACAGCTATATACGCGCTGTAATCGAAGATTCGGAAGGCAAAATATGGTTCAGTTCCAACGACGGAATCGCTTCGTATGACGAAACAAAAAACAAATTTTATAATTACGATTATTCTCACGGCCTTCCCGCCGGACAATTTATGGACGGCTCAACGCTTCGGGCGTCAAACGGTTACTTGTATTTCGGCTCGCAAAACGGCGTTTGCCGCTTCAATCCGAAGGAAATCACGAACAGGAGAGCATTACCGCCCGTTAGCATTATCGGATTCCGTTATTACACCGGTCGCACGGAACCCGAAACCACGGAAGGCGATTATCCGGTTTCGTCCGGCACGGCGCAACTGAAATACAATCAAAACACGTTTACCCTCACTTTCAATGTGATGGATTACGCTTTCGCCAATCAAATCGAATACGCTTACCAAATGAAAGGCCTGAACGACGAGTGGTACGAAATCGGCAAAACTAATGAAGTAGTTTTCAGGAATCTTCCCTCCGGAACTTACCTTTTTTCCGTCCGTTCGCGATTGAATAACCAGGACTGGTCGGAACAAACAGCTTCTTTCAACGTGAAAATTCATCCGCCTCTCTATTGGACGTGGTGGGCTAAACTGATTTATATACTGATAGTTATCGCTATTATTCTCTATATCGCCTCTTTTTACAAAAAACGGATACAGTTGGAAAGTCAGTTGTATATGGAAAAAGAAAATATCCGCCAGCAACAAGTTTTGAACAACGATAAATTGCAGTTTTTCACGAATATTACTCACGAATTGCGAACGCCTTTAACGCTGATTATCGGCCCCTTGGAAGATTTGTCGAACGATGCTTCGCTTTCGGAACAATCGGAGAAAAAAATTTCCTTGATTTATAAAAACGCTTCCCGCTTGTTGGATTTAATCAACCGGATTTTGGATTTCCGGAAAACGGAAACCAATAATCTGCCTTTGCGCGTATCCAAAGGCGATATTGCCAAACTGATGCAGGAAATTGTCTTGAAATACAAGGAGTTGAATCGAAACAGCGAGCTTTTGTTCACGCTGTCTGTCGAAACCGGAAACACCGTTTTGTTTTTCGATCCGGAAATTGTTTCCATGATTTTGGACAATTTGCTGTCGAATGCCTTTAAATATACGCGGCAAGGCGAAATCCGTGTTAGTTTGCGGGACATTACGGAAAACGAGCTTGCGTACACCGAAATCGAAGTTTCGGATACCGGCTGCGGTATTCCGGCGTCGGAATTGGAGAAAATTTTCGATCGTTATTATCAGGTAAAAGGCAAGAATCAGGCTTCGGGAACGGGTGTCGGCCTTTCGCTTGTGAAAAATTTGGCGGCCGTTCATCAGGGAGTTATTCTTGTTGAAAGTGAAGAAGAGCGAGGCAGTGTTTTCCGTTTTCGTTTGATGACCGACAAGGCCTATCCCGGCGTGCCGCACGACCCGGGGGCATTGCATGCAAGGCCCCTACCGGACACCGGCGAAATAGAGGAAGCTAACAACAAAAAAATTATGCTGATAGTGGAAGACAACTCCGATATTCTGCACTACATCCGCGATATCTTCGCCGGCAATTATGCGATATTGACCGCAAAAGACGGCAAAGCCGGATTGGAATACGCTTTCGATCACATTCCCGACATCGTTATCAGCGATATTATGATGCCCGAACTGTCGGGATTGGAATTGTGCGTCGCGCTGAAAAACGATATTCGTACCAGCCATATTCCGGTAATTCTTCTTACGGCAAAAACGTCGATGCAGGACAAAACTGAAGGCTACCAAGTTGGAGCCGATTCCTACATTACCAAACCGTTCAGTGCCGATTTGTTGCGCAGCCGCGTGGCCAATTTGATGGATTCGCGAAAGAAATTGGCAGAGCAAATGGTTCACAGCAAAGTATTTAAGCAGACTTTGCTGAACAATTCGATTCATCAATTGGATAACGAATTTTTGGAGAAAGTCGGCGGAATAATCAAAGACAACTGTTTTTCGGAAGATTTGGATATTGAATTTATCGCTCAAAAAGTGAATATGAGCCATGCTACTTTATACCGGAAAATCAAGGCTTTAACCAGCCTTTCCGTTAATGAGTTTATCCGTAAAATCAGAATGAAGCAAGCGGAAGAATTGTTATTGACCGGGAAATATACCATTTCGGAAGTCGCTTTCCGTGTGGGTATCAACAGTATAACTTATTTCCGCCAATGTTTTAAGGATGAATTTGGCGTATCGGCATCAGAGCATATTAAACGAATACAGGAACGATAAAACCTGTTAGCGTTTTCCTTTCTCAAAATTCTTGGGCAAAATCCCAAGCAACAATTTTTCAATAGCAGCAACCGTTTCTTGCCGCGAACAAGTAAAACGATTAACCATCACGGCAAAAGAACGAATTTCTGCGCCCTTGATGTAATAGCCTGCAAAACATTGCACGCCCATAATGCTGCCGCTTTTCATCACTAGTTTCCCTTTCAAACGTTTGTTTTTCAATACATTACTAACGCTTCCTTCTTTTCCGGCTTGCGGCAGGGATGCTATAAACGATTTGCGGTATTGACTTTCGGATTGCATATAATGCAAGATGCGGCACATCAAATCGGGACTTACTGCGTTGCTCGGCGACAAGCCGCTGCCATCGAACATAAACAAGCCTTGTGTATCAAAACGTCGTTGCTTCCACAACTTTTTGACGCTTGTAATTCCGGCCGCCAAGGTGGTATCCGACGACGATTTGCCGAGTGTACGAATCAAATGTTCGGAGTAATGATTATTGCTTTGCTCGTTAATTACTCGGATAATGTCGTTCAATTTGGGCGAATAATATGTGTAAAACGCTTTGTATTGTGATTTTATATTTTTATTCGCAGTTATAATTGTTTGTATGACCGGCGCTGAATATCCTATTTTTTGCAAAGTATCGGATAAAAGTCCGCCCAAAATTTGTCCCGGATCGGGAATGGCGCCTTTCAAAACAAAATCGGCTTTTCCGGCCGGAAGATCACCGGATAAAACGGCATCGAACGACATCGGATTGTTGAAAATATAAGCATTGCCTTGTCTCGAACGGTTGATTGTCAAACGATTATGGAATTTGAGTTGCGGAATTTTCGGTTGCATTTCCATGATTTCGGGATGTCCGGCTGAATCGGTTTTTTGCGTATTCAAATGCAGCCGGTAAGTGTCGTCGAAAATGCTGATGCCGTAACTCGCAGGCGCATAATAACTTCCGATGTCTTGGCGAATCCATCTTTCGGATAAACCTTCTTCTCCGAAGCAACTTTCATCAATGATTATTGTAGATAATTGCGGCAGATTTTTTTGAATTTTGGGTAAACATTTATCCAAAAAAGCAGTGGAAGAGGCGTTTAAAAACTGACTTCCAAGCGTTGGGTCGCCACTGCCTATGATAAATAAAGTATCGCCGGCGGCCGCCAAAGTGGTCGGATAGCGGTAATTTTCGCCCAAAATTTCCAATGCCGTAGCCGTTGTAACGACTTTGAGAATGGAGGCAGGCGTCAAAGCGGTGTTTCGATTGTATGCCCACACGACTTTTCCGGAACTATTCATGACACAAAGGCCGATGGAAGCATTTTCAAAGCCCTCGGTTTGGAGAAATCGGTTTATTGTCCGATTTTTGGTTTGCGCCGAAAGACAACAAACCCAACAAAGCAGTACAAGCGTAAAGTAATATTTCATATTTGTTTAATTTTGTGATTCCGAACCGGGCAAATGTCGGAAAAATTATTGACATATCATGCATTTTTCGATTAAATGATGCGAAAGAAACAAAATATGGCTAAATCTTTTTTTGAGGCGCTATTAACGAGAGCGAAAGACGTGCGAGTGGAAACACCGGAGGTGTTTCCTGTGAATAA
>JAISWY010000074.1 GCA_031270925.1 Candidatus Symbiothrix sp. | reverse complement strand
AACGAAACATCGGGTCGAGATGCGCGGCATAATTCCAATTCAATGTAGTGCAAATGCCCCCTACCCTACGCGGGATCATTACGCTGAACGCTTCCAACTGCAAACCGCGCGGCTGATTGAGGTAAAGAGTGCCGTCCCAATTCATCGACTGCTTGGTGTTGTGCGCTGCAATACGCGCCACGTGCAACCAATGCGAGTCGGCCGTTTCCATATAGAGGCGATAGTAAGCAAACGAACACCAAGCGAAACCCAAATCGGCGGCCGCGGGGCGAATGGAAATCAAATGCTGCCCCACTACACTTCGACTTTTCGGAAAACAAGGATTGTCGGTCGTGCGGTCTTTTTCGACCGGTACTTCGTTCATATAGACCCATGTTTCGGTGTAAGTGCCGGCTTGTTCGGCCGCAACGAGCCATTTGCGGTCTTTCGTCAAATCGTAAAGCGCCAAAAATCCATTCATCGCCATCAAACCCGATTCGCTGTCGATTGTTTGCGGGTTATCCACTACGCAAGCTACATAGAGATATTGTTGATGGTTTCTGCTGTAACAGAAATTTCCGGCTTTCAGCGCAGCCGTTTTGTACGATTCGACGCCGGTGGCAATATAGAGTTCCACCAAATAACGTATAGCGCAGATTGTCAGATATTTATTCTGATTGCGAGGCGTATGTTTTCCGCCCGAAACGGAATAATTATACGAGAAATAATAACTGCCGTCGGCATTTTGATTGGTTACGAGCCAATTGCCGAAGCGTATGCAAGCGTCTATCCAATTGGCGTGTTCCATTCCCTTGCGTTTGGCGAAGCAGTAGGCGGCAATCAAACCTTCCATTCCGCCGGTGCAGTTACGCAGGTCGTTTTCGCTTGTGCGCCATGAACCTGTTGCACCGTTCAATCCGGGGTCGTAATGCGTGCGCGGGAATCCGAGCGAAGTCAGGCAGTTGTTTGCCCAGAAATTCAGAATTGCCTCGCCTTTTTCGCGGGTCTTTGAGGCGTTTTTTTCGATTCCTTCACGAACTAAATAATAAGCGGTGGAAATTTGCATTCCGACGAAGCCCATTGCATAGTCGATCGGGCCGATCGTAAAAGGCTCTTTGTTATACGAATTGCCGGGCAAATACACTTCCCAAGGGAAACCCGGAGCGTCGCGTATTCCGCCCAATTCGGTAGAAGGCACAAAATAAGTTTTCAGCGTTTCAATCAAGCCATTGTAAGCAGTTGTTAAATTCACATTGTAAATCATTGGATTATAGAGCGCAAAAGCCCTGTTCCACGACTGCCGGAGCGCATCGGCGTAATTGTTTGTATTGGAAAAAACGATGTCCAAATGATAGGCGTGCCGAATGCCTGTTTGCACCGGATGATAACGGAAGCCTTTGCCCTTTTGGGTTTCAAACTCGTTTCCCGGATAAATAAACATTCCGTAGATTGCGCTTTCTTCATGTTTCACGCCCATTGCGCCATATTGATAATTCGCATTGGTGTAAATGCCATTGGCATCCGACACTACCGTTTCGTTTTTCGAATCTTTGTGCGTAATAGCAATGGTCAGTCCCGATGATTTGCGCACCATCACGAGCGGCAAGCAAACGCGATCTTCGCGGTAAAAATGATATACATCATCGACACCCGGCAAATCGAAAGGCAGATTACCGCCGGCGGTAAAATTGCTTTTGTACATCGTGCTTGGAATAAAATATTCGTTATCGGTCAGCGAGTTGGCATTGGCGTTTATCTCGAAGCCAAACAACGAATTGAAATAGGAATCGTCGCTTGCCGCCGTTGCGATTTCCAAATTGCGTTGCAACTCAAACACGCCCGCACCTTTAGCCCAATACGTGTCGCTGATGTTGAACACCGTGCCTCGCGAAGAAGTAAGTGTTGCCTTGCAAACCAATTTATCGCCGTTGAGTATTGCAGAAGCGTATTTTCCCGTCAATTTTTGCCGTTTCACTTCCAAATACACCGGATTTCCGGCGTCCAACAGAGGAACGGATACGCCATTGAAACCGAACGACAAATTGAATTGATCGCCCTCATGCACAACCGTAAGGGAAGCGTCGCCCGACTGTAATACATCGCTCGCCAATAGCCGGCCGCCCAATAAGAGCAGCCCTGCTATGGTTGTCAATTTCTTCCAATAATTCATTTCGGATTATTTAACGATGGCTTTACGCGCTTCTCCGTTCACTTTTACCACATAAACGCCCGGTACAAGTGAAGTTTGAAACGAATTGGCGGCAACGACCGACTGAATCAACTTGCCATCTATCGAATAAATCCGAATCCGGCTGTTGTTTTCCAAATTGGAAACCGTAAGTTTGCCGTTACTCGAAACAAGTTGGTAAGACGGCGTGTCGATTTTCTTAATTTCCGATCCAACTTTTGGGGTCAATTGAATACCCAAAATAATAGGCCAGTCTTTCACTTCCACCAATTGAATGGTATTATTGTAATCGCCATAGAGTTCTACATCAAACTCCATAGCCCAAGGTTTTTCGCCTTCGCCCGGAAAAAGCACCAGCTGATCAACAAAATCGCCATTCACATTCAGCGTTAAAGTAGCGCCTGATTCATCTGCCCAACCGATACCGTATCTCAGCATAACGGTATATTCCGCATCGGAGGGAACATAAATGTTGGTAAAATCGACCGAACTGCCGCCATTGAAGTCAACATAGCCTGTAGAGCCGTCTTCAAACAGTTTGGAATTAGTACCGACATAATCGGTACAAGTCGCAAAATAAAAATGCGTTGTCCAAAAATCGGGCGCCGAAGCTTCTGCATCTGTGTAACAAGTGTTTTGTGCTTGCGCTGCAACAGAACACGCGAGGACTGCAAGTCCAAAAAGTACATTCTTTTTCATGATAAATAAATTTAATAAATTAATAAATTTGATGCGGCAAAGTTCCAGAATTAAAAAGAATCTTTGTGATTTTTTCTCGTCAATAAATTGTTCTAACAGTTCAATTATCCATTTGACGAAAAAAAGCTAATTTTTGAACGGAAAAAACATTCCGGTTTTCGCTCGAATCAAAAATAATCCGTAAATTTACATCTGATTTGTAAAAATTATTTTCAATGAGAAAAAACCGTTTATTTTATATTCTTGTATTATTTTTGCATTTCATGGTTATCGCCAATGCGAAGGAAGCCCATTATTATTTCCGGCACATCAACACCGAAAACGGCTTGTCGCAAAATACCGTTTTGTCTATTTTGCAGGATAAAACCGGTTTTATGTGGTTCGGAACAAAAGACGGACTGAATCGCTACGACGGTGTTTCCATCAAAGTATTCAAGCAGGACAACGATAACCCGACAAGCATCGGCAACAACACGATCTGGTCGCTGCTCGAAACGCCCGACGGCAAGCTGTGGGCGGGAACCGACAAAGGCATTTACATCTATAATCCATTGAACGATAGCTTCCAACGGATGAACGCCCAAACAACTTCCGGCGAAACGATTAACGGAACAGTGCTTGATTTGAAAATAGACGCCTCCGGCAATATCTGGATTGCTACCGGCGACCTGTACCGCTATTCGACCACCACCGGTCTATTGGAACACCTTGTTTATATGATGGACGACTACAACAACCAAATTCACATACTACCACGTCTTATCTCCATCAATATCGACAACGACAATCAAATTTGGACGAGCATTCTGCACAGCGGAATCAAAAAATACAATCCGGCGAATAACGATTTTAAACATTTTTCGATGGACGCAGCCGGCAAGTCGCTGACTTCAAGCCTTGTTTCCATAACGGAGAATATCGACAACAACCGGCTGCTCATCGGTTCATACAACGACGGATTGCGAATTATGGATAAAAGTACGGAAAAAATCACTTCCTACTCATTCGGTAACAACCTGTTTGTCAGGGACATGAAAATGTTTTCCGACAGAAATTGCTGGATAGGCAGCGAATCGGGTCTGTACATTCACAACTTTACTTCCCGTGCGACAACCCATTTGACCCATAATATCAACGATCGTTATTCGCTGTCCGACAACGCCATATACTCTCTTTGTGAAGATCGCGAAGGCGGAATTTGGGTTGGAACGTATTTCGGTGGCGTCAATTACTATCCGCGGCCATATTCTTATTTTGAAACGGTTTATCCCATTACCGGCCAAAATTCTATTATCGGAGAGCGAATTAGCGGTATTTGCGAAGATGCAACGGGCAATATCTGGATTGGATCGGAAGATGCGGGTCTGAATTGTTGGAACGCCAAAACCAAACAATTCACGTTTTTTGCGCCGGGCGAACGAGGATTGAATTATCACAACATTCACGATATTGTGGCAGACGGCGACCTGCTGTGGATTGGCACTTTCAGCCACGGTATCAACGTCTATAACCTGAAAACGAAGCAATGGAAGTATTATTTGCAAAGCAACCGCGAAGGCGCACTTAACAACAACGATATTTTCGCCATTTTCAAAGACAGTTCGGGGCGGATATGGGTAGGCACGTCTTCGAGCGCATACCTCTACGACCGCGAAAACGACTGCTTTATCTTGCAAAAAGAAATTCAAAACTTTGTTTCGGACATTATAGAAGACTCGCGCGGACAAATCTGGTTTTCGACCACCGACATCGGCGCCGTCTGCTACAACCCGCACACCAAAGAATGGAAATTCTACAATTACCGGCCGGACGACCCATATTCGATTTGCTACCACAAACTAACGTCGATGTATCTCGACAGCAAACAGCAGCTTTGGTTCGCTTCCGAATCGAAAGGGATTTGCCGCTTCGACGCTAAAAATCAACAGTTTACATCCTTCGGAGAAAAAGACGGTTTTCCCAATGGCGTGATTTACAAAATTTTGGAAGATAACAATGGCAATCTGTGGCTTTCCAGCAATCAAGGTTTGATTCAGTTTCATCCCGAAACCGAAAAAATACGGATTTTCACGCAAAGCAACGGACTGCCGAGCAATCAATTCAATTATAAATCGGGCTATAAAGATAAGAACGGGAAAATGTGTTTCGGAACGGTAAACGGATTAGTTACTTTCCAACCGGCAGATTTCAAGGTAAATGAAATTCGTCCGCCGGTAGTGATTACCGATTTCCGTTTGCTGAACAACGAAAAACGGCAAGCGCAGGATTTGTCCGGCCAAACGGCTATTACCCTGAAACACTATCAATCTTCTTTCAGTATCGATTTTGCCGCGCTCAGCTTTGTTGCACCGGAAATGAACTGCTATGCCTATAAAATGGAAGGACTGGAAAATCAATGGAACTACCTGCCGTCCGCTCAACGAATTACCTATTCCAATTTGCCCGCAGGCGAATATGTCTTCAAAGTCAAAGCTTCCAACAATGACGATCTGTGGAACGAAGAAGGCGCGGCATTGTCTATCATCGTTTTACCTCCTTTTTGGCTAACTCGCTGGGCTTATTCGTTTTACATTGTTTTGGCGCTTCTTGTTTTCTTTTTCATTTTCAGGTATTTCAAGCAAAAAATCGAACAAAGAAACAAACGCAACCTGTTTTTATTTGAAACCCAAAAAGAAAAGGATATTTACGACGCCAAAATCGAATTTTTTACCAATGTGGCGCATGAAGTGCGAACTCCGCTCACTCTTATCAAAGGCCCCTTGGAATACATTCGGAAAAACGACTTGCCCAAAGACGAACTCCAATCCAATTTACAGATTATGGAGAAAAACACCAATCGCCTGCTTGCGTTGATTAACCAGCTGCTTGATTTCCGCAAAACCGAATCGAAGAAATTCAGCCTGACATTTATTAGATTGAATATCAGCTGTTTATTGGAAGAAACTTACATTCGCTTCAAACAGACGGCAGAACAAAAATCCTTGATTTTCACACTGCAACTTCCCTCCCATCCGGTGCTTGCCGACGTCGATAAGGAGGCTTTTATCAAAATCGTCAGTAACCTTTTTACCAATGCTATCAAATATGGAGAAACATTCATCTGTGTTACTTTGGAGGAAGCG
>JAISWY010000434.1 GCA_031270925.1 Candidatus Symbiothrix sp. | reverse complement strand
TACGAAAGCTTCGAGATCGACATCTATTATGGAACATCCGGCGACAACTATCATAAAGATGTGAAATATTCCGTTAATAGTGGAAGCAAAACAAAAATCGATGCTACCGGCGACAATTTGGGAGTTTGGAAAACATTGATCATCCCGGTGAATGTATCCGGCGGCAATACTTTCACTTTCGAAATTGGATACCATGCCAATTCAGGTGCAAATTTCTACTTGGATAATTTCAAAATGAAAGAAAAAACCGGTAGCGGCGGCGGTGGTGGCGGCGGCGACATTGGCGAATCGTCCGTATTCGAAGATTTTGAAAGCAAAAATATCAACGATGCATACGACATGAAGCGTTGGTATCCCGAAGACGGATCCGCCATCGTTGGCGCCGACCCAGCCGATTCGAACGGCAAATCGGTGCATATCCTTACTTCCAACTGGGACGCATTCCTGAAAATGAACATCGCTCTACCTTCGGGAAAAACTTTGTCCGATTATGAAACATTTTCTTTCGACATCTATATCGTCAATAACAGCGATGACGAATATCCGAATTACAAGAATATGGCTATTTATTTGGATGATGAGAAAAAATACGAAGAATCCGATTATCCGGGACAAGCGGAAATAGCGACATGGACAACAAAAATATACTCTTTATCCGATTGGTCGCTCTCTAATGAGGAAATGGGAAAAAGCAGTTTTTCATTAGCATTCGGACTTTCAACCGACCACGGCGATTATTACATTGATAATGTTGCCCTGACCGAAAAAGGCGGAGGCTCCGTTTTCATTCCTTCCGTTCGAGCATCGAATATAATCGATTGGTCAAAAGCCGATTACATACAAGTATATAATATCGGCGGACAGTTGTTAAACTCTAATCTTTCTTCCGTATCAGCATTGAGCGACGGGTGTTACATTCTCAAGGCGCAGATCGAAGGACAAAGGGCAATCGGTAAAATAATAATAAGTAAATAAAAAAGCCATGAAAAGGATTATCATTTCAGCAATAGCCATTTTGATAGCAATCGGCTCTTTTGCCGAACGAAGAAACATCAGAGAACGCAGTGAAACCTGGTTGCAACCAAACAATACCGAAGAAAATACATCCGGCAATTCATTACGGGCAAGCATCACGCCGGGCAATCCGGGTTCAACCGCCCAAGGCGAAGATGCTCCGATCGGCAATGCGCTACTTCCGGTTTTCGGTTTGGCCTTAGCTTATGGTTTATCTTTCAAAAAAACGAAAAGATGAACAGGATAATTTGGATGTTGTGTTTCCTCTTGCTTTTCCGGGTGCAAAATACGGAAGCCGCCGTCATTACGGTAGAAGCCGAAAACATGACTTTAAGCGGACAACACGCAGGAACCATCAGTTCTCCGTTTGCAGGAATCGCGTTGTATGGCAATGGCGATAAAGGCGAAACTACTTGCACGCTTCCCGACGGCGCCGGCATCTACGAAATCGACGTGCGGGGCGCATCTAATAATTCAAGCACGGCAAGCGTGGCGTTTTACATCAACGGCGAACGGATAAAATCGTTTAGTTTTACGGGAAGCTCGCCTTCGACTGCTTCTGCGACGGTCAAATTGCCGTCTATCGGGAATACGGTAACGGCGGCTTTGATTCTTGAAACCGATAACGGGAACGATACCTATATCGACCGTTTCACATTGACTTTTCAAGGCGAAATTGTCATCAAAGATCCGCCCGTTCTTCCCGAACAAGGCGCTTTTTATACCGATAATTACCGGAATATGTTTTTGGAAGCAGGTTATTCGCAATCCGAAATCAATGCGAAATTGCAAGCGATTTGGCAACATTTTTTTTACGGCAATTCCGAAACGCAAGCGCTTTATTATCCGGTTGGAACCGATGAGGCCTACATCCTCGATTCCGGCAACGACGACGTGCGTACCGAAGGAATGTCCTACGGCATGATGCTTTGTGTGCAAATGAATAAGCAAACCGAGTTCAACCGATTGTGGAAATGGGCGAAAACGCATCAGCAATACACCAGCGGCCAATACGACGGCTATTTTGCCTGGCAAATGAATACCGACGGTTCTGTCAAAGGCAACGGTCCTGCTTCCGACGGAGAAGAATATTTTATCATGTCTTTACTCTTCGCTTCCAATCGTTGGGGCGACGGCGAGGGGATTTATAATTACAAGAAAGAAGCCAACGATTTATTGGCGCATTGCATGAAACGAAGCGACAGTGGCGGCGGTGTAACCAATCTGTTCAATACCACCCAAAAGCAAGTTGTATTTGTTCCTTACGGCAATTCGGCTTCGTTTACCGACCCATCTTACCATTTACCCGCATTTTATGAATTGTGGGGACGATGGGCGAGCGACAAATCCAAACGTCAATTTTGGAAAGATTGCGCCGCGAAAAGTCGCGAAATGTTTCCATTATTCGCTCACGCACAAACCGGCTTAATGCCTGATTATGCCGAATTTAACGGAACGGCAAGAAACGAAGGCGACCACAAATATTTCTGTTACGATGCGTGGCGCTGCATTATGAATGTGGCCGTCGATTATGCGTGGTTCCAAGCGAGCAACGACGAAGTGGCTATCGTCAATAAAATCCATAACTTCTTCAATAGCAAAGGAATTGATTCGTATGGCAGCTTATACCAATTGGATGGAACGATTCTTAACAGCAACAACGATCATTCGCCCGGTTTAGTCGCCTGTAACGCAAGCGGTTCGCTGGCAAGCAATCAGTCGGTAGCTTGGGATTTTATCGACGATTTTTTCCAAATGAGTATTCCTTCCGGAAAATACCGCTATTACGACGGCATGTTGTATATGATGAATTTCCTGCATCTTTCGGGCAATTTCAAAATCTATAAGCCTGAAAATGAGGATGAACCGGATGAACCCGATCCCGAACAGGAAGCGGGTTATTTTACTGTCGAAAACTTCAATCAGCGCGAATTAAATTCCACTTATACGATGTATAAGAAGAACGGAACGTCGTCGGGAGCAGCAACCGTAACCGCCAATCCCACAGACGCAACCGAACAGTCGGCACAAATCCTTACCGCCAATTGGGACGAGTTTATCCGTTTCAACGCTAACTTGCCCGCCAATCGCTCGTGGTCGGATTATGAAAGTTTGTGTTTCGACGTCTATTACAATTCGGCGGCAAGCGACAGCGATAACCACTATAAAGAGTTCTATATCTATTTGGATAACAATGAAATAGCCAAAGAATCTACCGGCGATAAAAACGGCGCGGGGCACAATGTCTGGTTGTACAAAACGATCGCTTTGAACAATACGAATGCCGGCAATACGTTTACCATAGATATGGGAATCCGCAGTAACAAAGCGAATTACTATATCGACAACCTCCGCTTAAAAGAAAGAAACTCTCCGACGGGTATTTCGATGAAAAACCGGTCGATCACCATTCTCGGCAATCAATTATACCTTTCGGAAGGAGAAGCGGAAAATATCGTCGTTTACGATTTGAACGGAAAGAAACAAAAAGACATTTCCAATGTATCCATCTTGGATTTTTCGTTGCTTGTTCCGGGAATGTATATCGTAAAAATCCGGCAAAACGGACAAACATCGCATACTAAAATTGTAAAATATTGAACAATATGGAGTATTCTAAAGGTTTTTACAAATTATCGTGGGTGCAACGGGTCGGTTTCGGGTCGGGCGATTTGGCCCAAAACCTTATTTATCAAACGGTAGCCACCTATTTACTGTTCTTTTATACCAATGTTTTCGGCATCAGTCCGGCGGCGGCGGCGTTTATGTTTCTCATAGTGCGTTTGGTCGATGTGCTTTGGGATCCGTTTGTCGGCGCATTTGTAGATAAGCACAATCCGAAATTAGGAAAATACCGCACGTATTTGGTTTTGGGCGGCATTCCGTTGACGGGTTTGGCGATTCTCTCGTTTTGGAACGGATTTTCGGGACAGTTGTGGTATGCCTACATCACGTATGTAACTCTCTCATTATGCTATACTTTGGTTAATGTGCCTTACGGGGCGCTGAACGCATCGCTTACGCGCGATACCGACGAAATAACCAAGCTCACCTCAACGCGGATGTTTATGGCCAATATGGGCGGTTTGGCGGTTCAGT
>JAISWY010000390.1 GCA_031270925.1 Candidatus Symbiothrix sp. | reverse complement strand
GATATGTTTTTCAAGTTTTCGGCCGGATTCAACGACCAGCGTGGCGTGCGGAAAAATTATTTGTCCCGGACGTTCATGTACGGAAAAGGACAAAACGGCGTGGCCAATATCAACGACCTGTCGAAAACCGATTATCTGACCGAGGCGACTTTCCATTATCAGAAATTATTTAACAATGTTCACGATGTCAATTTCCTCTTGGGTTCGTCGTATCAGGAATTTATCAATAGCGGAACGATTTTGTACGCCTACGATTTTTTCAGCGACGCGATTAAATACAATAAAATGTCGGTTGGAGAAGGCGATCCGGGCATCGATTCATCGGCAAGCAAAACCAAAATGGCTTCGTATTTTACGCGCTTGCAATACAATTTCAACCGGAAATATTTATTCACGTTCACGATGCGAGCCGACGGAAGCGATAAATTCGGTCGCAACAACCGCTACGGTTTCTTCCCGTCGGGAGCTTTCGCGTGGCGTATGATTGAAGAGCCGTTCATGAAAAATCAAAAAGTAGTTTCCGACCTGAAACTCCGTGTGAGTTTGGGACAAACCGGAAACGCCAATATCGGCAACAGCGCCTACGAATTTTTCGATGCAAACGGTCGCAATTATTATTTCGGCGGGAAAGAAAATACGGGAGTAAACATTTCGCAACTTCCCAATCCCGATTTGAAATGGGAAACCACAACCGAAGTAAACTTTGGTATCGACTACGGCTTTTTCAACAACCGCATCAACGGAAATGTGGAAGTGTATTACAAGCAAATTTCGGATTTGCTGGGATGGCAACCATTATCCGGCAACGCCATTTTGCCGGGCTATCCGGCTAATATGGGCAAAACCGAAAGTCGCGGTCTGGAAATTTCGCTGATAACCGCCAATGTGGTTCGCCCGTTTATTTGGAACTCCACTTTCTCGTTTACCGCCTATCGCGACAATTGGCTGGAACACAGTCCCGATTATGTTTTGAAACCCTACGAAACGGAACACGATCCATTGACGGCCGTTTACGGTTTCATCCCCGAAGGCGTCATCCAAGCCGGCGAAACGGTCGATTATATGCCGCAAGCCAAGCCGGGTATGATGAAAATCAAGAATCTCAGCGGTTTGGACGCCAACGGCAAGAAAGACGGCACTCCCGACAATACAATCAACGAAGCCGACATGGTTTTGCTCGGCCACAATGCACCCGATTTTACCATCGGTTTCAACAACGAGTTTCGTTACAAAGGCTTCGAATTGAACTTCTTTTTGTACGGTTCGGATGGCGCAATGCGTTGGCCATCGGTGCGCTATGCTTACGGAACCGATTTCGAAATCCTGAAAATCAAGACGGGAAATAATTTTGAGACATCCATCAAAGACCGTTGGACGAGCGACCGGCAATCTTCGGCCATGCCCAGCGGATTCCGCAACCCCTATCTGTTGAGCGGCCATTATGCGCACGAAAAAACAGGGTATATCCGTATGAAAAACTTGAGTTTGGCTTACGACATGAACCGTTTGGCGAAAATCAAGCAAATCGATACGGCGCGTTTGAGTTTCAATGTTACAAACCTGTTTACATTGACCAATTTCAGCGGAATCGACCCGGAAGTGGAAAACCACAGTGCGCCTTATCCTTTACAACGCACTTATTCAATTGCTTTAAATCTTGGGTTTTAATTTTTTTTTCATTATGATTAAGAATAATTTCATTATCAGTTTTGGTTTTAAGTCGCTTAAAACCCTCATCGGCGTCAGCTTGATAGTAACTTTCGCCTCCTGCAATCTGGAGCCGGAAATCTACGACCGCATCGCCCCCAACAACTTCTTTCAAACCGTAAACGATTTGAAAGCCGCCACTACCAGCGTTTATTGGGAATTAAGAACCAACGGCTGGTCGCCCTATCTCTGTTCCGACGGCTCGTCGTTCATTATGAACGAAGTAGCCACCGGCGAATGGACGTCCCGTTGGAGCTGGGAAGCCTTCCTGAATCTGGATTGGATTATCGGCGAAAAAATGGTTTACGGCTTCTATCCCAGCATGATGACGGCCATTTCCCGCGCTACCTACGTCGTCGAAAAAATCAAGGATTCGCCTTTGTCCGACGATATTAAGGCGCCGTATATCGCCGAAATCAGGGCTTTACGCGCTTATTGGGCATTCGACCTGTACCGTTTCTACGGATGTTTGCCGATAACGGTCGATCGCGACGTCGCCCTGTATCCGAAAACCGATTACCGCCCGTCGCGGCCAAGCAAGGAATGGATGTTGAATTTCATCGAATCCGAATTACGCGCCGCCGCCAATGATTTGCCGAAACAGCAATCGGAATACGGCCGCTGCACCAAAGGCATGGCTTTGACCAAATTATTAAAATTCTATATGCACGAAAAAGAATGGTCGAAAGCCGAAGGTCTTACGCAGGAAATCATGACCTTGGGTTACGATTTGATGGACAACTACGCCGATATTTTCAAAGTAGAAAACGAACAGAATAAGGAAATCATTTTCGCCGTGGTATGCGAACCGCGCGACGGTTTCGGTTTGCTGTGGTTTGCCAACACGCTTC
>JAISWY010000372.1 GCA_031270925.1 Candidatus Symbiothrix sp. | reverse complement strand
ACTGTTTCGATGATTTGGGTTACAAATTTATCGTCCGAAAGCGAGGGTTTAAACTCGGAAACGATTCCCGTGCGGCCTTCTTTGCGTTCCGGAACTTCAAACGTACCGGCGCGTGCAGTCGAAATCTGCGGATAAACGAATCCGAGAATCGTAGCCAATTTGCTTTCGCCGTAGGTCGGACGACGCGAATGCAGTATCGGCCGGATAATTTGTTTTCCCTTGCGGTTGATGTATTCGCCGATTTCCAAGCCCGTACAGTCGGCCGTAACGCCGCTTCCGGTTTTTACAGCGATACGAGGCGCCAATTCGCGACCGGCCGTCGTAGCAGCAAAAAGCGCAATTTCGGGTTTGCGTTCCTTGATTATTTGTGCGATAATTTCGGAGAAAGGCAAAACCAAGTATTCTTCCAATTGATCGTTTTCGACCCAAATGACTTCATCAGCGCCATGTTCAAAAAGCGTTTGCACCAAAGGAGCCACGTTTTTTCCAATCAAAACTGTTTTGATTTTCGTATCGTCGCCCAATTGTTCGGCCAAACGGCGGGCTGGCGTAAACAATTCTAAGGAAGGACGAGCCACTTGTCCGTTCACGATTTCGACCCATGTGAGGATATGCTTGTTGTTACCGCGCGTATCAATAACCGGAAAATCGGGCGTTTCTTTTTCCGCTTTTTCTTTCGGTTCTTTGCGTTGCAACA
This sequence comes from Candidatus Symbiothrix sp., assembly GCA_031270925.1. Lineage (GTDB taxonomy): Bacteria > Bacteroidota > Bacteroidia > Bacteroidales > Azobacteroidaceae > Azobacteroides. The sequence continues at coordinate 3,135 of JAISWY010000372.1, read as the reverse complement.
CGTTTCCGCCTTTTTTTATATTGGCTATCAAGCTATCTACCAGCGATTTCTCATTGTGTCCATCACTCAGTACAATCGGCGGACGTTCACTTTCGATATTGGCCACAGCTGCTACAATTGTAGGCGAACCGCTCAAACCGATTTTTTCGGTGCTTAATTGAATATCGTCCACGCCAAACACTTTTGCTGCCGTATGACGCGCCTTAATAGCTCCGCTCAACGACGGCTTCCGCGGACGGATGCCGGTGGGCGTAAGCGAAATCAAACAAGGCATCGGCAACTGCAACATCTGGTAACCGCCTTCGATAATGCGTTTTACCACCATATTTCCTTTGCCGTCGGCTTTGGCCGATTCGCAGAATGTTGCTTGCGGAATACCCAGATTTTCAGCTACTTGCGATGGAACGTGCGCCGTATCGCCGTCGCTCGTTTGACGACCGGCAAAAATGACAAACGGTTCCTTGCTGTCTTTCGAGAAACCCAAATGTTTCAACAGGCTAGCGATCGCCAAACCGGTTGCGTAAGTATCCGAACCGCCTAACTTTCTGTCGGAAAGCAAATAAGCCTCATCGTAACCCATCGAAATCGCCGTTTTCAGCGCATTTTCAAACGAAGCCGGCCCCATTGAGCAAACGATCATCCGTGCATCGGGATACTGTTTTTTGAGTTGAAGTCCGGCCTCCAAACCGAATTGACAATCAATATTGATGATGGATTTGGCTTTCGTGCGATCCATCAAACCGTCGTCGCCCATCCGCATTTCGCCCGGAAGGGGAACTTGTTTTATTAAATTTATAATTGTTAATGCCATAATCGTTAAATTTACATGTTTTGATAATCGGGGCCGTTTCCGCCATTAGGAACCGTCCAAGTAATTGCATCGCCCGGTTCTTTGATGTCGCAGGTTTTACAATGCACGCAGTTTTCGCCGTGAATCCGCAATTCCTTGTGTCCGTCGCGGTTGGTATGGATTTCATACACTTCGGCGGGACAGAAATATTGGCAAGGCGCATCATATAATTCGATATTCCGCCGGTAAGTTACGGGATCGCTTACGCGCAAATGGCAAACCTGTTCTTCGTCGTGTTGCGCACCCGAATAATAGACGTCAGTCGCTTTATCGAACGTGAGGACTTTATCGAAATCCAATTTTTCGCCGAAACGTTTCTTAAACGGTTTTCCTTTGAAACCGGATAAGGTTTTCGTTGCTTCGGCATCCGTATGAACGCCCACTTTTCCGCAGAATCCGGCGCCACCCGTAATAAATTGCGTTACATACATCATTCCGCCTTTGATCATTCCTTTGGCGAAGGCTTGACGGAAATTGCGCGCGGGATACATTTCCTTGTAAATGCCCGAACGATTGATTTTTTCTTCGTAAACGGACAAGGTTTTTTCCGAAAAATCGTTTTTTACAAAAGCTTCCGCCGCCGTTTCCGCCGCCAACATACCCGAACCGATCGCCAAATCAACGCCTTTCAAAGCGGGCATCAACAGGAAACCGGCGCTATCGCCGACAATTAACGCATGATCGACATAAACTTTCGGCAACGAATACCAACCTCCTTCGGGTAAAGTTTTCGCACCGTATTCCAACAATTTTCCACCTTGCAGGATTTTCGCAATTTTCGGATGCGTTTTCCAAACCTGAAAAGCGGCATGAACATCAAATGCAGGATCGGCGTAATCCAAGCCGACTACCAAGCCGACAGCCACGCGATTATTGTTCAATCCGTAAATAAATCCACCGCCAAACTCTTGTAAATTAAGAGGATAACCCATAGTATGATAAATCTCTCCCGCAGCGATATTGCCTTCGGGAACACTCCAGATTTCTTTGCATCCCAACGAATAGACTTGGGGGTTCTTCCCTTTTTGCAAATCGAATTTTTCGATGACGGTTTTTGTCAGGCTGCCGCGCGTGCCTTCCGCTAAAATTGTGATTTTAGCTTCGATTTTCGTTCCCGCCTGAAAATTTTCGAGCGGTTTTCCATGGTGATCCACGCCGGTATCGATGGTTTTCGCACCGCAAATTTTGCCGTTTTCGTCGTACAGCATTTCGCTAACGGCAAATCCGGGATAAATCTCCACGCCTTTTTCTTCGGCTTTGGCGGCGAGGAAGCGACATAGTTGTCCCAACGAAGCGGCGTAATAGCCTTTGTTGCTCATTCCGGGAGGGTGGAGCGGCGACTGTATTCGGCCGGTTGCGCTTAACAACCAGAGCGAATCTTTCCTTACTTTTGCATCGAGCGGAAACTCGGCAAAATCGGTGTCGGGAAGTAATTCCTTCAAAACATTGGTGCGGATTACGGCGCCCGAAAGGATATGACTTCCTACGGAGGCGCCTTTTTCCACCACTAAAACACGGCGTTCCAAGCCGTGTTTCTTCAAGATGTCGGCCAAATGAATGGCTGTCGCCAAACCCGACGGGCCGGCTCCCACAACGAGGACATCTGTCGAAACGGTGTCTGTTCTACTCATAAATATTTTTAATTAAAAAGTTTTATACATTCAACTCATTCGCTAAAAATCCGGCCGTATGGCCTTTTTTCGATTTTACCAATTCTTCCGGCATTCCTGCAAACAAGATTTCTCCGCCACCGCGACCACCTTCCGGCCCCATATCAATGATATAATCGGCGCATTTGATTACATCCAAATTGTGTTCGATGACAATCATCGTATTGCCTTTCTCGACAAGGCGATTGATGACGTCGAGCAGTACTTTGATGTCTTCGAAATGCAAGCCGGTCGTGGGTTCATCCAAAACATAGAGCGTTTTGCCGGTGTCGCGCTTGGCAAGTTCAGTCGCTAATTTCACGCGCTGACTTTCGCCGCCGGAAAGCGTAGTCGAAGATTGTCCCAATTTCACATAACCTAATCCGACATCTTGTAATACCTTGATTTTATGATGAATATGCGGAATATTCTCGAAAAATTCTATCGATTGATTGATGGTCATGTCCAAAACGTCGGCGATGGATTTGCCTTTGTAGCGCACTTCCAAAGTTTCTCGGTTGTAACGCTTACCGCGACAGGTTTCGCAAGGCACATACACATCCGGCAAAAAATTCATTTCTATGGATTTGTAGCCGTTGCCGCTGCAGGTTTCGCATCGTCCGCTTTTTACGTTGA